>CAZRWC010000008.1:2132-28050 GCA_964603705.1 uncultured Acholeplasmataceae bacterium | reverse complement strand
AAACATATGCCGAAGCGATTGAAGATGGAATTACCGATGTAAAAGATATAAATATCATAATTGAACAAGCCAAAGTCTTAAATCATCGTGTAGTACAGTTATTAGAATATAGTAAATTAGAATATTTAAAAGATTCCAATAAGTTTACAACTATTAATGTTAAAAATGTTTGTGATAGGATTGTTAATAACTATAAATACAAATTTTCCAATATAACTGCCGAATTAGACTCTTCAACTTATTTTGGGATAGAAGACAATTTGGAAGTAGCGATCGCTAATATTGTTGATAATTCAATAAGATATGCAAAAAGTGAGATAAAAATAAAATTAGCCGATAAAAAACTCACCATCTTTAATGACGGTGAGCCAATTGAAGATAAAATACTAGAAAATTTATTTACCCCATATCAAAAAGGCAATAAAGGTCAATTTGGTTTAGGGCTTAGCATATCTAAAACAACACTAAATCACTTTGAACTCAATTTAAGAGTTGAAAATATTCCTGAAGGAGTCATATTTACAATAGAGCCGATTTAATTAAATTGGCTCTTTTTTCTAAATCGTCTTTCAAATAAGTTTGACTATAATCAGGCCATTCAATTTTAATTTTATCGTTATCATATCTTGGAATAATATGTATATGATAATGAAAAACACTTTGAGAAGCAGCCTTTCCGTTGTTATTTAAAATGTTAATTCCAGCAGGTTTAAAGGCAACATTAATCGCCTTGGCGAGTTTAGCAATAATAACAAAGATTTTTTCTAATATATCTATAGGTAGTTCAAAGATATTTGGATACTCTTTTTTTGTACAAAGCAAAGTGTGTCCTGGATTGGCTTGGGTTATATCTAAAAACGCTATAAAGCTATCATCCTCATAAACGATTGCGGCAGGAATTTCGCGATTGATTATTTTTGTAAAAATAGTTGACATAGTTTAAACACCCCTTTTTCAAATTAATTATATCATAACTTTTGTATTTGGTAAATCGTAAGTTAAAGTGTTATAATAGGCTTGTATTTTTTAGAAATTAGGTGCATAAATTGAAACAAGATCATACAACGGTTTTCTCAGATCCTTTATACGGTTATATTCAAATTGAAAATCCAATAATTTTAGAATTAATTAATACTGCTTATTTCCAAAGGCTTAGAAGAATCAAACAATTAAGTGGAGTGGCAATGGTTTTTCATTGTGGCGAACACTCTAGGTTTTCGCACTCGTTAGGTGTTTATGAACTAGCGAGACGCTATAGCACATTAAAACCGATAGAAGCTAGCCTTGATGAAAGAAGTCAAACGCTTCTTTTAGTAGCCAGTTTACTTCACGATATAGGTCATGGGCCTTATTCACATGACTTTGAAGTTGTCTTTGGTTCAAATCATGAAAAAATAGGCGCTAAAATAATTGCCGATGATAAAGAGATAAATTTAATTTTAAATAAACTTGATAAAAGTTTTGCAAGTGATGTTCAAAATATTATTTTAAAAAAAGGAAAATATCCTTTAATCGAAGAAATTATTTCTAGTCAAATTGATATTGATAGATTAGACTACTTAAGAAGAGACTCCTATTTTACCGGGACCTCTTACGGATTAGTTGATCTTGATAAAATTATGAGATCGATTGCTGTTAAGGATAATCACTTAGTTTATAAAGAAACAGGCCTAAATGCAATCGAAGATTTTTTGATTTCAAGACACCATATGTACTCACAAATCTATTATCATGTCTCGGGTCGTTCATATGAGTTTATATTAGGAAAAATTTATCAAAGAATTTATGATTTGATTAAGGTTGGATATAATTTTAATGAAGATATAAACTTGTTAAAAAGAGTTATGGATAACCCAATGGATATTAAAGCGTATTTAACGATTGACGATTTTTATATAAACGGCTTAATAAACTCGTTTACAAGGGGTAGTGATGAAATATTAAAGAGGCTGTCGATTGATTTTTTAAATCGTAAGATTTGGGGCTATATCGATGATTCTGAAGAAAATCAACCATTAATAAATCAAATTAAAAAAGAATTTGAAAAGGAAGAATCTCATTACTATTCGGGCTTAAGAGATGTTAGAAAAACCGAACAAAAATCAAGTGTTTATGATGACAGAAAAGAGATAATGATATTGACTAAAAAGGACGAAGTAAAGCCATTATCAGTGGTTTCTAAAATTATTAAAAATTTAGAAGACGTCTATACAATTTCTGAGCCTAAATTCTTTTATCGTAAAAAATGAAAAAAGAATTATATATAGTTGAAGGTCAACACGATATAATTAACTTAAAAAAGATTAATAAAGATTTTTTTGTGATAGCAACCAATGGACTAGGGTATGATGAAAAATTCATTAGTAACTTAATAGAATTAGAAAAACAATTTCAAATAGTTTTTTTACTAGATCCAGATGGTCCAGGCGAAGCAATTAGAAGAGATTTAGCAAAGCGACTTAGGCAACCAATTCATATTTTTGTGCCAAAAGACGTCTCTTTTTCTAAAAATAATCGAAAAATTGGGGTTGAACACATAAATTTAGCAAATTTGGAAAAACTTTTAGAAAAAAAAGTTATACCAAACGACAATAAACAGCTAAATCTTTATGATTTGTATCAGCTTGGTTTGACTGGAACCGTAAATAGTTCAAAATTAAGAGAAATTATTAGTAATAAGTATTATATCGGAATTTGTAATAGTCAAAGAATGCTAGAAAGACTTAATTGGCTAGGGATTAGTAAAGAAGAATTGTCTGAGGTTTTAGAAGATGCAACAAACCGCTAAAAAGAAATTTGGCCAAAATTTCATTAACGATAAAAATTTAATAAAAAAAATTGTGAAATCAGCTGAAATTGGCGGTAAAAACGTTATAGAAATCGGATCTGGAAAAGGCGCTCTAACTGCTGAAATTTTACAATCGGCTAAAACTTTAACAGCTTATGAAATCGATAAAGATTTATTCCAATATTTGAAGCCCCTTCAAGATAATTATCCCAATTTCAATTTGATCTTCAAAGACATTTTAAAAGCCGATTTAGATAGAGAACTTTTAGATGAAAACTATATATTATTAGCCAATTTACCCTATAATATTACTACACCAGTACTTTTTAAGTTTTTAGAGACTAAAAAGCTAAATAAGGCAATAATTATGATTCAAAAGGAGGTTGCTGAGCGAATATCGGCCCACCCTCGCACAAAGGAGTATAACGATCTATCAATAATTTTGCAGTATCAAACGAACGTTTTTAAGCTTTTTAACGTCTCACCCAATATGTTTAAACCAAAACCCAAAGTTGATAGTACAGTTGTTAAAATTGAGAAGGTTAATAAATATAATTTAACTAAGGACGAGGAGCTTAAATTTTTAAAAATAGTAAAAGCGGCCTTTATTCAAAAAAGAAAAACTTTAGTCAATAATCTTGCTAGTTTTTTTGATATTTCTAAAGCTTCTTTAATTGAATTTTTAACAAGTTTAAATTATAAAGAAAATATTAGAGCGGAAGAATTAAAAATTGAAGATTTTCTTCTTCTTTCTAAGGAGTGGAACTTATGATAAAAGAAAAAGCTTACGCAAAACTTAATCTAGATTTACACGTTGGAAAATTAAGAAATGATGGTTTTCATGAGTTAAGGTCAACTATGATTCCCATTAATCTTTACGATACTTTAACCTTTAGACTTAATGATAAAAATGTAGTACTGTCAAACTTAGAAATTAAAGATAACATTATTTACAAAACAATTCTTTTATTTCAAAATACTTTTGATATTAAAGAAAATGTAAAAGTTAAAGTTAAAAAGAAAATCCCAATTGGATCAGGTCTTGGTGGTGGTTCTGCCGATGCTGCGGCGACCCTTAGAGGATTGAATCGACTTTATAACACTAATAAAACTTTAAAAGAGCTTGAACTACTTGCCAATCAACTTGGGTCTGATGTTGCTTTTTGTTTATATAACTTAGCTGCTAGTGTTTCTGGTAGGGGCGAGATAATTAATCACATTAATGATTTTGAATGTTATAAAATTCATCTTTTTCTACTTCCAACCTCCTTATCTACTAAAAAAGTCTATCAATCACTTACAAACCCAAAAGAAAATTTTAATAATTATGAGCAAAATTTAAAAAGATATAAAAGACACGATTTTATTGATTTCATTGATAAAAGTGAAAACACACTCTTAACACCGGCACTTAAAATATCTAAAGAATTTAGGAATATTTATCAAGAATTAAACCAAATTTATTCTAAGATTTTAATGACGGGTAGCGGTTCAAGCTTGTTTTGGGTTGAATTTAAACCAAAAAGAGCTACAAATCGACCTAAATTAGTCATAAATAGGGTCAAAAAATAAAAACCACCTTTTTTTTTATTAAATAACATGATATAATCAAAGCATACCGGTGGGAGGAATTAAAATGAAGGTTACTGACGTACGAGTAAGAGTGCTAAATGTGGACAACAGATTGAAAGGGGTAGCAACTATTACCTTTGATGACTGTTTTGTTGTTCACGACATCAAGATTATTGACGGAGAAGAAGGCATCTTTATTGCAATGCCTAGCAAAAAGACCCCAAATGGAACTTATCGCGACATTGCACATCCAATCAATTCAGAAACAAGAAAAGAAATTGAGGAAGTTGTTGTAAAAGCTTATGAAGAAGCATTAGCTAATCCAACAAATGAAGATATTTAAAAAGACCAGCTCCAAAGTAAAAAAATTAAGCGATCAAAATGGTCGCTTTTTTCTTTATTTATAAAAATAAAGTATAAATTGTGTATAATAGAAGTGATAAGGAGATGTATTTCAAAATGGCAATAATCGGTGGTAAAAAAGTTAAGTTATTTTCTTTGAGCGCTAATATTCCCCTAGCAAAAGAAATATCAGCAGCTTCTGGAATTGAGTTAAGTGATTTAAACTTAGCAAGATTTGCAGATGGTGAGATTAGTATCAATATGGATGATAGTGTTAGAGGCTATGATGTATATGTTGTTCAACCTACTTCTGCCCCTGTTAATGAACACTATATGGAGTTATTTATTATGGTAGATGCTCTAAAAAGAGCTTCTTCTAATTCTATTACGGTAATAATGCCATACTACGGATATTCGCGTCAGGATCGTAAAGCAAAATCACGTCAACCAATTACCGCTAAATTAGTAGCTGATTTACTACAAACCGCGGGTGTCGACCGAGTTATTTCAATTGATTTACATGCTGCTCAAATTCAAGGTTTTTACGATATCCCAATTGATAATTTTCCAGGAGCACCCTTATTAAGTACCTATTTTAAAAAGAAAAAACTCCAAGATATTGTAGTTGTTTCGCCAGATCATGGCGGAGCTACAAGAGTTAGAGACTTTGCTAGAAGACTTAAGGGTTCGACAATCGCAATTATGGATAAAAAACGGCCATCCGCAAATAAAGCCGAAGTTTTAAGTATTATCGGTGAAGTTAAAGATAAAAACGCTATTTTAGTTGATGATATTATCGATACCGGCGGATCAATGGTAGCGGCAGCAAAAGCTTTAATGGCGGCGGGAGCTAAATCTGTTTATGCAGCCGCAACTCATCCGGTATTTTCTAATGAAGCTTTAATAAATATTGAAAATTGTGAACATTTAAAAGAGGTAGTTGTAACTAACACAATTCAACTTCCTCCTAATACTCCAAGCAAAGTAACCCAATTGTCAATGGGGCCTTTGTTAGGACAAGCCATCTTACATCTTGTTAAAGACGAATCAATTAGTCAAATTTTTGATCGCTTTGGAGAGGAAATAGAATCTAAGTGAAAATTGTTGTTGGTTTAGGAAATCCAGGGAAAAACTATGAAGAAACCCGTCATAATGTGGGATTTAAAGTTTTAGAACTGTTGTTTTCTGAAGAAAAATTGAAGCCGAAATTAAAAAAAGAATTTAACGCTAAAATAGTTGAAACAGTTTATCAAGGGGAAAAAGCTATTTTTGTCATGCCTCTTACTTATATGAATCTATCAGGTAATGCGGTAAGTATGATCATGAAATATTACAATGCTGATTTTGATGATTTGTTAGTTGTAGTTGATGATGTTAATATTCCTTTTGGTAATTTAAGGTTACGCGAACACGGCAACTCTGGGGGGCATAATGGTTTAAAAGACATTACAGAGAAACTAGGATCTAATAAATATAAACGCCTTAGAATTGGCGTTGGTTCAAATAACGGTCAAGAATTGGACCAATTTGTATTAGGTAAGTTTAGTAAAGCTGAAAAAAAAGAAATTGCCCTTTCCTTTGAAAAAGCCAAAGACGCTATTATTGAGTTTGTTAATGGTTATCCATATTTAGATATAATGACTAAATATAATTCAAAAAAATAAAGGGCATTGCCCTTTTTTAATTTAGAGAACACTATGATTAAAGAATATTTGTTAAAATCAATTAAAATTAAAAAAGCTAGACACTATAAAAATAGTGACTTTTATTATAATGAACTTTTAATTGCTAGTTCTTTTCTTACTAAAAAAGAAACCATTTTTGTAGTGCTACCCAATTTATATGATGCTCAAAAATATTATGATGGGTTAAGTAATTTGTTAGGCGAAGAAAAAATACTTTTTTATCCTACTGATCCGATTTTAACCTCGCTTATGGCATTAGGAAGTCCAGAATTTAAAAATGAAAGGCTTTATACTTTAAGGGCACTTTTAACAAATACACCCTATATAGTCGTTATGTCTTATGAAGGGATGCTACGTAGACAATTAAAGCCAGAAGATTTTATCAATTCTGAAAAAACAATTAAAAAAGAAATGGTTATAAGTCAAGACGATTTGGTTAAGACGCTTTTAAGTAATGGTTATAAAAGAGAATATACAGTTGAAAATCCAGGCGAATTTAGTTTAAGAGGAAGTGTCTTTGATATTTTTACTAATGATAATCAATTTCCTTATCGACTAGAATATTTTGATGATGAAATTGAAAAAATTAAACAGTTTGAAATCGACACCCAAAGATCTTTTAAAGAGGTAGATGAATTCAATATTTTGCCTTTAAATGAACTATTTTATAAAAATCAGACAAAAGAGGCAGTTCTTTTAGAAATAAAGCGAGATTTTGATAAAAAATATTTATCTGATAAAGAAAAAGAAAAGTTAAATAAAGATTTAGAAAATTTAGAAAATAGAACTAAATTAGATACTTTAAATCTTTATATTTCATATTTTAATAAAGAAATAACAACAATTCGTGATTTTTCTAACCAAAATCAAGCCTTTTATATTGATCATAATAAAATGCTTATAAATGAAGAAAGAAGTGCTGATGATTTAAAAGCTTTTGAAGTAAGTTTGGGAGGAAAATCTTTTTTAGACATTCCTTATCAACAAAAATTAGATAAAACTATTGAAGATAAAGATGTCTTTATCGATAATCTTAATATGGCATCTATTAAGGATGCTTTAGAGTTAAAAGTTGAATCATTAAATTATTATTCTGGAAATTTTGAAATGTTTTATTTAGATCATAAACAATATTTTAATAATTACACAGTTTTAATGTCTTTTGTTAATGAAAGTAATTATAAGAAAATGATTGAATTTTTAACTGAAAAAAACCTGAATTTTAATCAAAACACCATAATTAAAAATCAAATCAACCTTATTTTGGAAGAAAATTATTTAAATTATTTAGATCACGAATCAAAAAACTTAATAATTTCCGAATCACATTTAATTAGTTCAAAAGTAAGACCAAAGATTAGATATAGAAGTGTATTGAACCAATCAATAAAAATTAGACATGTAGATGAATTAAAAATAGGCGATTATGTTGTTCATTATGATTATGGTATTGCTAGATATTTAGGTTTAAAAACAATGGATATTACTGGACAAAAAAGAGACTATTTACATTTATTATATGCCCAGGATAAAGCGATGTATATTCCGGTTGATCAAATAGATTTGGTTTTAAAATATGGTAGTTTTGACAGTAAACCACCAAGATTATCTAACCTAAATAGTAATACTTGGACTAAGACTAAAATTGATGTTAAAAGAAAGATTAAAGATTTGTCTGATAAACTATTAAATCTATATGCCGAAAGAGATATTGCCGAAGGCTATAGTTATAAAGACTTTCCAGCTATGGAAGAAGAATTCGCCAATGATTTTAATTATGAAGAAACCCTTGATCAAACTAAAGCAATCTTAGCTGTTAATGAAGATTTAAAATCAAATAAACCGATGGATAGATTAGTTGCCGGTGACGTTGGTTTTGGTAAAACCGAGATTGCCTTAAGAGCCGCCTTCAAAACCGTTTTAAACGGAAAACAAGTCGCTTACTTAGTACCTACAACTGTACTAGCCAGACAACATTATTACACATTTAAAGAAAGATTTGATAAGTATGGGGCAAATGTTGTTTTAATGTCTAGGTTTGTCTCAAATAGAGAAATAGCTGATAATTTAGATAAAATAAAAAAAGGTTTGGTTGATGTAGTTGTTGGGACACATCGCATATTGTCAAATGATATTGTTTTTAAAGATTTGGGACTTTTTATAATTGACGAAGAACAACGTTTTGGTGTTGAGCATAAAGAAAGAATTAAAGAGATGAAAGTGTCAGTTGATACCCTTACTTTAAGTGCAACCCCTATTCCAAGGACTTTACAAATGAGCTTATCAGGGTTAAAAGATTTATCGATGATTGATACCCCTCCATTAAACAGATATCCAGTTCAAACCTATATTTTGGCAAGGGATATGGCTTTAATAAGAGAAGCAATCACGAGAGAGCTGGCAAGAGGCGGACAAGTATTTTATTTATATAATCGAGTTGGATCAATCGAAGGAATGGTTAAAAGATTAGGCGATTTAATTCCTGATGCAAGAATTGCTTATGCACACGGTAAAATGAAACGCGATGAATTAGAAGAAGTGATTGGCTCTTTTATCGATCACGATTATGATGTTTTAGTATCCACTACGATTATTGAAACCGGGATTGATATACCAAACACTAACACTCTAATTATTCATGAAGCTGATAGACTGGGTCTATCTCAGCTTTATCAAATACGAGGTAGAGTTGGACGCTCAGATAAAATAGCTTATGCTTATTTGATGTATGATCCAACTAAGATTTTAAAAGAAGATGCGCAAAAACGCTTAAGTGCTATCGAACAATACACAGAATTAGGTAGTGGTTTTAAAATTGCTATGCAAGATCTATCAATTAGGGGCGCGGGTGACTTATTAGGAAGTGAACAATCCGGCTTTATTGATTCGGTTGGTATGGAACTATATTTAAAATTACTAGAAGAAACTATTACTGGAAAAGAAACTAGTCCTAGAGTCGAAGGCGAAATCTTCACCGACCAACATATTGATCCAGAATATGTCAATGATGAAACGGTTAGGATTGAAATTCATAAAGAAATATCAAAATTAAACCATCTAAAGGATGTAGAATATTTAAAAGATAGCTTAATAGACCGTTTTGGCCCATTAAGCCCTGAAATAATTCTTTATATGTATGAAAAGCTATATAAAAAACAAGCTTATCAACTAGGTGTTGAAAAAACTAAACCGGGAGCGATTACTGAATTAGTAATTTCTAGAGAAAAATCAGCATTAATTGATGGAGAAAAGTTATTTACTTACTGCGATAAGTTTATGGTTCCGGTTTTGTTAAGTTATCAGCGGCAAAGAATTTCAATTAACTTTGATTTAAGAAAAGATAACCGTCATTGGTTGTATGTAGTTAATGTTTTTTTATCGGGATACTTTGATTTTTTAGATAAAAAATAAAGTTTTAAGTATCTTTAGGATTTTTAAAGAAAATAATGTAAAATACATAAGGGGAAGGGTTGAGAGTATGTATGACGTTATCATAGTTGGAGCAGGTCCAGCGGGATTGTATTGTGCCTACGAATTTAGTAGAAAAGCTCCAGAATTAAAGGTATTAGTTTTAGAAAAAGGTTTGGACATCTATAAAAGAAGATGCCCGATTTTAGAAGGAAAATTAGAAAAATGTCCTGTTGATAAAAAGGGCGTTGCAGGATGCTATCCAGCTTGTTCAATTACTAGCGGATTTGGAGGAAGTGGAGCTTATTCAGACGGTAAGTTTAATATTACTTCTGAATTTGGTGGTTGGATGACAGAATATCTAGATAAAAAAACCGTCTTAGAATTAATTAAATACGTCGATGATATTAACTTATCTCATGGAGCAACCACAAAAATAACTTCACCAGATACTAAAGAAGTTAAAGATATTGAAAGAAGAGCCCTAGCAGCGGGTCTTAAATTATTAAGAGCAAAAGTTAGACATTTAGGCACAGAACACAACCTAGAAATAATGCGTTCTATTTATGATTATTTAATTACTAAAGTCGATATGAAATTTAAAACAGATGTTGAATCGATTATTGTTGAAGATGGCGTTATTAAGGGAGTTACCACTAAAAAAGGTGTAAATTATAATGCTAAATATGTCTTTATTGGCGCTGGTAGAGAAGGCGCTACTTGGTTAGATGAAATAGCCGAACAACATGGCCTTACGGTTACTAATAATCAAATCGATATTGGTGTTCGAGTGGAAACCAATAATCTAATTATGGAAGAAATTAATGAACACCTATATGAAGGGAAATTCATTTATAAAGCCAGTGTCGGCACATCAGTTAGAACTTTTTGTTCAAACCCAAGTGGGCATGTGGTGGTAGAAAATCATAATGGAACTGTTTTGGCAAACGGACATTCCTATAGTGATCCTAGTTTAGGAAGCGAAAATACAAATTTTGCTTTATTAGTTTCACTTTATTTTGACGAACCATTTAATAACCCTAACGAATATGGTCATATTATTGGTGGTATCGCCAACAAGTTAACTTCAGGCTCGGTAATTGTTCAAAGATATGGAGATTTAATTAAAGGCAGACCAACAACTTATAGTGCCTTAAGAGACGGCTTTGTTTCACCTACTTTAAAAGAAGCTATACCAGGCGATTTATCATTGGTCTTACCATATAACACTATGAAATCAATTATTGAAATGGTTGAAGCCCTAAATCATGTTACTCCAGGAATTGCTTCCGATCATACTTTATTATATGGAGTAGAAACCAAGTTTTATTCAGCTAGACCTAAAGTTACCAAATATTTTGAAACTGAAATAAAAAATTTATTTATTGGCGGCGATGGAGCCGGTATTACTCGAGGTCTTGCCCAAGCTGGAGCTAACGGTGTTTGGGTAGCAAGAGAAATATCAAGAAGATTGCAAGGTAAAGAATTATGAAAACAATCGTAGTATTAGGTACGGCTTGGGGGGACGAAGGAAAAGGCAAAATAACTGATTTTTTAAGTTTAAAAGCTGACATTACTGCCAGATACCAAGGTGGTAATAATGCCGGTCATTCTGTTACGGCCAAAGGTAAAACACATTATTTTCAATCGCTTCCATCGGGAGCGATGTCAGATAATACGGTTAACCTAATTACAAATGGCGCTGTCATCGATCCTAAAGGTTTATTAAAAGAAATAAGTGATTTAAATAACCCCAATTTAAAGTTATATATTTCAGATAAAGCTCATGTAATTTTTTCTTTTCATTTAGAAGTTGAAAAACTAAATGAACTTAGAAAAGGGAAAGAAAAACTAAATACAACCGGTAAGGGAATTGGACCAACTTATTCCGATAAAATCAATCGTGTTGGCATGAGAATGGGAATATTTGTTAGTTCGGATTTTAAAGAAGAATTAAAAAAATTAATTGATTATAAAAACGAAGAAATTAAAGGTTCTAATTTAGAACCATTTGATTTTGAAAAAATATATCTAGAATATCAAGAATATGCTAAACAACTAAAAAAACACGTTATCGATACGTCAATTTATTTAAACAAAGCTATTTATGATGGTAAAAAAATCTTATTTGAAGGCGCTCAAGGAATAATGCTATGTATTGAAAATGGCACATACCCCTATGTAACATCATCATCACCAACCGCTGCTGCCGTACCTT
Organism: uncultured Acholeplasmataceae bacterium; assembly: GCA_964603705.1. Taxonomy (GTDB): domain Bacteria; phylum Bacillota_I; class Bacilli_A; order Acholeplasmatales; family Acholeplasmataceae; genus CAZRWC01. The sequence goes on along the minus strand of CAZRWC010000008.1, from coordinate 16,037 downwards.
TATGTACTGGTATAGCGCCATGGCACTTAAATGGGGCAATCGGTGTTGCTAAAGCTTTTGTATCAAGAGAAGGTGCTGGCCCGATGCCAACTTTAATTCATGATGAAAAAACCATTAAACACTTTTATAAAGCGGGTTCTGAATTTGAAATAAGAACTCAAACTTACCGAAGAATTGGTTGGTTTGATGCTGTTTTATTAAATCACGGCAAAAGAGTTAGTGGTCTATCTTATTTAGCCGTAACTGTATTAGACGCTTTAAGCGGTTTAGATGAAATTAAAATATGTGTAGCCTATGATTTAGATGGTGAAATAATTGATTATGTTCCAGCAAATATTAAAGAGTTTTCAAGAGTTAAACCAATTTATTTAACTATACCTGGCTGGCAAGAAGATATATCAAATGTTAAGTCTTTTGGCCAACTACCAAGCAACGCAAAAAAATATATAAAGAAAATAGAAGAATTGGTTGGAGTTAAAGTTGCAATTTTTTCTGTGGGGCCTGCTCGGGAACAAACCATTTTAATTAAAGAAATCTTTTAAGTTATAAATGTTATAATAAGATTAGAATTTCTGTTCAAATATTATAAACAAAAATTTAAGTTATTAAAAATATAATAAAGAAAGAGTTGATTAAATGATTTTACTTGATGGGAAAAAACTTAGTATTAAAACTAATCAAATGATTAAAGAAGAAATCTTGCAATATAAAAATCAAGGTTACAGAAGCCCAGCACTTGCAATCATCATGGTAGGAAATAATCCCGCCAGCCAAATTTATGTTAATTCTAAAAATAAAAGGTCTAAACAACTAGGCTTTCTTGGTCAAACTTATTTATTTGATGAAAATGCCACAGAAGCTGAAGTAATTAATCAAATTAAATTATTAAATCAAGACCCAACAGTAGATGGAATTTTAATCCAATTACCACTACCTAATCACCTAGATACTAATAAATTATTAGATTTAGTTGATCCATTAAAAGATGTTGATGGCTTTAATGTTATTAATCAAGGATTATTATTTCAAAGTCGCGAAAAGGTTATTCCGGCAACCCCATTAGGGATAGTAAAACTATTAGAAGAATATCAAATCGATGTTAACGGTTTAAATGTTTGTGTAGTGGGAAGAAGTTTAATTGTTGGAAATCCAGTTGCCAAACTAATGATGAATTTAGGGGCAACTGTTACTGTTTGCTACATTGGAACTAGAAACTTAAAAGAACACACTCTATTAGCCGACTTAATTATTGTTGCTACTGGGGTTCCCAAACTAATTAAAGCTGATATGGTTAAAGAGGATGTAATCATTATTGATGTTGGTATTAATCGCGTTGGTGGTGAAATAGTTGGGGATGTAGATTTTTTAGAAGTTTCTAAAAAAGCTTCATATATAACACCCGTACCAGGCGGAGTCGGTCCTATGACCGTCACGGCCTTATTATTAAACACCTTAATGCTTTACAAAAAGCATTTAAATCTTTAAACTTAAAATTTCCATAAATAAAGTATAATGATATATCAAAAATCTTCTATAGATAGGAGATTTTTATATTTTATGTTAAAATATTAAATATAAAAGAGTAGTGAGGCGAATAAAGATGAATATATGGCATGATATTAAAAAAGAAAGAGTTAATCCAAGTGAATTTATTTGTGTAATTGAAATTCCCAAAGGAAGTAAAAAGAAATATGAGTTAGATAAAGAAACGGGCTTAATCATTTTAGACCGTGTTTTATTTACTTCCACCCATTATCCAGCTAATTACGGTTTTATTCCTAAAACTATGGCTGGTGATCATGACCCATTAGATGTGCTTGTCTTATCACAAGAGGATATGCATCCAATGACTTTAGTTCATGTTTATCCAATTGGAGTAATTAAGATGATTGACTCCGATGAGGTCGATGAAAAAATTATTTGTATTCCTTTTGGTGATCCATCCTATAATTCATATACCGATATTAGTGAATTGCCAGGACATATCTTAACTGAAATGGGACATTTCTTTGAAATTTATAAATCACTAGAAGGTAAAAAAACCTATATTTTAGATATAGAAGGAGCAGAAAACGCCAGAGAAATTATCGCCGATTCAATTAAAAGATATCAAGAAATCTTTGGGGATAAATAATTATGGGACGAGCATTTGAAGTAAGAAAAGCCGCCAAAGCTAAAACGGCAGCCGCAAAATCAAAAGTATATTCTAAATACGGTAGAGAAATCTATGTGGCAGCTAAAACCGGTTCAAGCAATCCAGAAATTAATCAAGAATTAAAAAGAGTAATTGAAAAGGCTAAAAAAGACCAAATACCAAATGATATTATCAAAAGAGCGATTGAAAAAGCTGAAGGCGGTGTTGATGAAAACTATCACACAATTAAATATGAAGTTTTCGGTCCCGGCCAATCAATCTTAATTATTGATTGTTTAACCGATAACACTCAAAGAACCTTATCAGGCATTAGAACCGCAATTAACCGGACTGATGGCAAAATCGGTGTTTCAGGTTCAGTTTTACACCAATTTGAACAATTAAGTGTCTTTAAAATTCCTAATTTAACTGAAGATGATATTTTAATGATTTTAATTGAAAATGACTTAGATCCTAAATTGATTGAACAAGAAGAAGATGGTATTTTATTAATGGGGCAACCTAACGACTATTTTAAGATTAAAACTGCTTTGTTAAACTATGACCCTAATTTAGATTTAGTAGTTGATGAGTTAACTTGGATTCCTTTTAATTACGTTACACTAACAGCTGAGGACCAAGAGAAATTTGAAAAATTTGTTGATATGCTAGAAGAATTAGATGATGTTCAAGATGTTTATCACAATGTTGAATAATTAGATTTTATTAATAAATACTTCCAAGATTATTTTGATAATATTTTGGAAGTTTTTTTGTCTAAAAATAAAACCCTATAATTACCAAACAAGTGAAAAAAGCAGATATTTTTAAAAAATGAATTATTTGTAAATGATTTAAATATTTTTTTTAGAAACTTAAATCAAAAATATAGTAGTAACGATATTTTTAATATTTAGAATGTTTATAATATATTATAATAACGTTCTATTTATTCAATTTCTTATGTTATAATTAAAAAAGGGAACGAAAGGGGAAAATATGGGTAATTTTTTAAGAGATTATGAAATCTTTGACTTGATTAAAAAAGAAAAAACTCGTCAAGAAGACCATTTAGAATTAATCGCTTCAGAAAATTTTGTTTCTAAACAAGTGTTAGAAGCCGTCGGATCAATTTTAACTAATAAGTATGCTGAAGGTTATCCTAACGCTAGATATTATGGTGGCTGTGAGTTCGTTGATGAAATTGAATTACTAGCCGAAGAACGTTTAAAAAAATTATTTAATGCCAAGTATGTCAATGTCCAACCGCATTCAGGTTCAACTGCTAATGCAGCAGTCTATCAAGCGCTTTTAAACCCAGGTGATCTTGTTATGGGGATGGATTTAAGTGCTGGTGGTCACTTAACTCATGGTCATAAACTTTCTTTTTCAGGCCATTATTATGAAATAATTTTTTATGGAGTAGACCCCGTAACCGAACAAATCGATTATCAAGAGGTAAGAAAAATAGCTCTAGCTAATAAACCAAAAATGATTATTTGTGGAGCTAGCGCATACTCAAGGTTAATTGATTTTAAAGAGTTTCGAAAAATTGCCGATGAAATAGGTGCCTATTTATTTGCTGATATCGCTCATATCGCGGGATTAGTAGCAGCAGGATTACATCCTTCACCACTTCCTTATGCTGATGTAGTATCATCAACTACCCATAAAACTCTTAGAGGACCTAGAGGCGGTATTATTTTAACTAATAACGAAGAAATTGCTAAAAAAATCAATCGTGCTGTTTTTCCAGGTCAACAAGGTGGACCATTAATGCATGTAATTGCTGCTAAGGCTATTAGCTTTAAAGAAGCTTTAACGCCAGAGTTTAAAATCTACCAACAACAAATTATTAATAACGCAAAAACGCTTGCCAATGAATTAACTAAATTAGGCTATAGAATTGTTAGCGGGGGTACCGATAATCATTTGTTGTTAGTTGATGTTAAACAAAAATTAGGCATAACTGGTTTAAAAGCCGAAGAGATTTTAGAAAGCGTTAGTATTACTTGTAACAAAAATGCCATTCCCTTTGATCAAGAAAAACCAAGATTTACTAGCGGAATTAGATTAGGAACACCCGCTGTAACAACAAGAGGAATGAAAGAAGCAGAAATGATTAAAATTGCTAATTTAATCGATTGTGCTTTAACAAATTATGAAAATCAAACTTTACTTAACCAGGTAAAAAAAGAAGTCTTAAAATTAACAAAAAAATTTAAATTATATAGATGAGGGAGATAGTATGGTTAAAAAAACTTATATTAAAAATGACGGTAAAAAAGAATTACTTGAATTAGAAGTAATTCGTCATGAATCAAAAAAACTTTACTTTCCAATTACATCAGCCAGATGTAGAAGCGGTATTTGTTGTGTAGACGATGGCTGCGATGTAAAAGTAGGCGAATTAATCGGTGAAAGAGTTGGACCGTTTTTTAAAATTCCAATTCATTCTACCGTTAGCGGCGTATTTTTACCAAGAGAAAAAATGGTTGATGAAACGGGTAAAAAAGTTGAATGCATGGTAGTAGAAAACGATCAAAAATATCAACTAGACGATTATATGGTAGAAAGAACTGATGAGGAAATTAGTAACTTTACCAAAGAAGATTTCGTTAAAATCGTTCAAGAAGCGGGAATTGTCGGTTTAGGTGGTGCAGCCTTTCCTACCTATGTTAAGTTAGATACCGATAAAGAAATTAATGTCGTAGTTGGTAATGGGATTGAATGTGAACCATTTATGATTTCTGATTATATGATGATGATGGATTATCCAGAAAAAGTCATTCAAGGAATGCTTTATGTCTTGCAATCTTCAAAAGCACCAAAAGGAATTATCGCTATTAAGGGTAAACATCACCAATTATATCAAAGACTAACAGCTGTTTTAGCCGAACAATTTCCAGATGCACCAGTTGAAATTAAAAAAATAGGTAGTCATTATCCTGAAGGATGGGAAATTGAAACCGTTAAATATGCCACAGGAATTGAAGTACCGCAAGGAAAAATACTAGCTGATTACGGCGTATTAAACTTTAACGTAACAACCTTAAAAGCTATCTATGATGCAGTTAAATATAATCGACCAATTACCGAAAAATATGTAACTATTTCTGGCGACGGCATTAAAAATGGTAGTTTCTTAGTTAAAGTTGGAACACCAGTTAAAGAATTGATTGATCTATTAGGTGGTTATCAAAACCTTGAAATACCAAAACTAATTATCCAAGGCGGACCAATGATGGGTGTTAATACTTTAAGCGATGATATCGTTGTAACTGATACAACTTCAAGCATTATTATTAATAACCGCGCTTTAGAAATAGAAAGCGAACCTTGTATTAGATGTGGCGAGTGTGTTAGAAGTTGTCCAGTTTTACTAGAACCAATTACAATCTATAATGCACTAGGCCTTAAAGATGTTGATAAAATCATTAGCCTAGAAGCTAATAGATGTATTGATTGTGGTATATGTTCTTATGTTTGTCCATCAAAGATTCCTCTAACAGAATCGATGGCCAAAGCTAAAAAACTAATTGCCAAATAGGAGGAATTTAAAGATGGAAGATACATTAAAATTAAAAACAGTTAAAGAAGCTGCTCCATACATAAGAAAACAAACAACTAGTTTTAGAATTATGCTAGATGTTTTAATTTCTTTAATTCCAGTAACCATATTTGCTATGTCATATTTTGGCTGGGGCGCAGTTTTAAGAATTGTCGTTTCAATTGTAATAGCCATTTTAACGGAATTAGTTATTTATGGCATTATGCATAAAGCCGATAATAAACAAACTAGCTTTTGGTTAAAATTAAAATCTAGATATAAAACCTATACTAAATTAAACATCGTAACTCCAGCAGTTACTGGTTTAATTTTAGTTTTAATGTTACCACCGGCTATTAATGTTTATGCCGTTATCGTAGCGGCTGTCGTTGGTATTGGTTTAGGTAAAATGGTCTTTGGGGGAACCGGTAAAAATATCTTTAACCCAGCAGTAGTTGGAAGATTATTTGTAGGAGTAGCATTTGCTGGTATGTTTGCTAGTGCTTATCCGCAATTAGATGGATTAGCAGGGGCTACCGCACTTTCAAGCTTAGGTAGTTCAAGCTTTCCTTATGTTTTATCAAGATACTCATTTTTAAATCAAATTATTGGAACGGTTCCTGGTTCACTAGGAGAAACTAGCGTTATCGCAATTTTATTAGGCGCCGGTTACTTAATTTATCGTGATGTGGCAGATTGGCGTACGATGTTAGGCATTTTAGTTCCATTTTTTGTCTTATCAATTTTTGTGGGATTTGCTCTACATCCAGCTAATCCAATTCAATTTGCGTTATATCAAGTAGTTTCAGGCGGAATTGTCTATGGAGCGGTATTTATGGCAACCGATCCAGCAACTAGCCCATTTGGCTGGACTGGAAAACTAATCTTTGGTTTAATAATCTCTTCAGTTACGTTAATAATTAGAGCTTTAGGAGCATATCCAGAAGGGGTGGCTTTCTCAATTTTATTTGCCAATATGTTAGTTCCTTTAATCGATAAACCAAAATGGTTAAAAAACACCTTTAATTGGAAGTTCGCAACTCTTTATGGCGGCTTTTTCGTAGTCATGATTTTGATTGCTTACTTTGGAACAGGAGGTGGTTTCTAATGAAAAAAGAAAAATTAACTCCAGAAGAAAAACTAGCTCAAAAACAATTAAGAATTGAAGAAAAAGCCAAAAATAAAGAGTTAGTCGCAAACAACAAACAACTAATTAATGAAAAACAATTAGAAAATAAACAATATCTTGAAGAAGTTAAAAGTTTAAGAGCAGAAGATAAAGCTAAAAAACTAGAAGATCTAAATCAAAAACTATTAGCAGAAACCAACGAAGAAGAAAAACAAGCGATCGAAGCTAAAATTAAAGAATACGAAAAAGATCAATTTCCAGATCCGGTTAAAGCTAAAATAGCTAGAAGAAAAATTGACCGTAATAATCAAGAAATCGCGGTTCTTAAAAAAGCCAATAGCGCTCTTTCTCCTTGGATATTTACAAGAAACATCGTAATTTTAGCAGCTATCGCCATCATAATGGGTGGGGCAATTGGTCTTACTAATTTTATTACCGCTCCAATTATTAAAGAAAACGAAAGAAAAGCTAAATTTAAAGCTTATGAAACAATTTATCCAAATGCCACCTTTAGTACAGGCGATGAATTGGAAAACTATAATTTGTTAACGGAAGAGGATAAAGACTCTATTAAAGATGTGGTGTTTGTTTTTGAAGACGAACAATTTGTTGGGGTTGTTTATAGTGCTGGTGGTAAAAATCAATACGGAGATATTAAAATCTTGATTGCTATTACACCTGAAAACAAGATCAAACAAGTTAGTATACTTGAAAACACCAATACCCCTGGTTTTGGTGATAAAGCAGCTACCTATATCGTAGATCAACTACTTAATCAAGATTATAATAAAACACCAGATGCCTATTCGGGAGCTACTCATTCAAGCAAAACGTTAATTGAATTAAGTGAGAAAATTGCTGAAAAGCATGCTAAAAATCTCGAAGTCTTTAATCAATTATTAGGACTTGATCCACTTGAAGATATTTATGGTAAATATACTAAAGAATCAGATAGTAGCTTTGAAGCAACTACACTAGTATCATCTAAAAACATCATCACCGGTGAAACAAAATCAGGGTTTAGTTATGTTGCTGAAGAAGGACATAAATTTGATACTGGACATAGCATGGTTGACGGAAAGATTAAAATTGAGTTATTTGTTGATGAAACTGGTGAAATTTTAGCATATCAATTTTTAGAATATAAACACTCTTCAGGTGGAATTTTCCAAAAGCGTATAATTGATTACCTCGATGCATTTATAGGAACTAATCTTGTAAACATCGAACAAACCCATATCGATAATCTATCGATTTATGCCGGTTCAAGCGAAACAGGAAAACATGTTATCTATCCTATCTTAAAAGCAATTATGGAGGTACACCAACCATGAGAAAATATTTAAATTTAATTATTTCAGTTGCTGTTATGTTAGTTTTAGGAATTTTATTTGTTGTAATTGCTAAATTTGCTATCCCTAGCAATCAAATGGAAAAAATCTATGGCGCTAATTATAAAGTAACAGCAGATGCTGAATTTGAAACTAGTTCAATTATTTATAAAAAAGAAAATGTTAAAGGCACAAAAGTAAATGGGTCAATTTATTATTTAACGTATGCTCATGATTTCACTGTCGCTAGTGGCACAATCGAAATTAAATTAGCGGTTGATGAAAACGAACAAATCTTAGGTTATGAATTATTAAAATACGAACATACAAATACACCTGATACTAACTTTATGAATAAAGCAATCAATTATCTTGATTCATATCTAAACACTAAAATCGAAGATATCAAATTAACGCACGAAAAAAACTTAAGTTTATCTGCCGGTGCGACCGAATCAAGCGTAAATACAATTTATGTGATGTTGGAAAGTTTAAGAAAGGCTTTATCAACCGATCCATATGCTGATTACTTTGGTGAATATGTGGTTGAATCAGATGCAAACTTTACTCCAAACGAGATAGTTATTTCAAAAGAGATAGTAACAGGTGATACAAACGGTTTTATCTATGTTGGAGAAAAAACCCACTCATTTGTTTCTGAGGCGGGCTACCCTGTTGCCGGAAATATTAAGATTAAACTAGTTTTAGATGAGGCAGGAGTAATTTTAGAATATGAATTCTTAGAATATGAACATACAAAAGGTGGCTATCAAAATCGTATAATTAGTTACCTAGATTCATTTATTGGAACTAGAATTTCTAATGCCGAGCAAACCCATATTTTAAATTTATCAAGTTATGCTGGTTCAAGTGAAACAGGCGAACATGTTATCTATCCAATCTTAAATGCGATTAGGGAGGCGAATGAATAATGCAAGCAACTAAATCAAAAGAAAAAGAAATTAAAGTAAAAGAACCAAGTGAATTAAAAGAAGTCTTTACCGCCGGTCTTTTTAAAGAAAACCAATTGTTTATTGCCTTATTAGGTATTTGTCCGGCTTTAGCCGTAACTGATAGCTTTGAAAAAGCCTTAGGTATGGCCTTATTGGTTGTTATTATTTTAACTATTACTAATATAATTATTTCAGCGGTTAGAAAGATCGTACCTGATACAATTAGAATTCCTAGTTATATCGTAATAATTGCTACAACAGTCACAATTATTGAGTTATTAGTTAAAGCCTTCTTAAAAGAATTAAGTTCAAGTTTAGGAGTCTTTATTGCTCTTATTACCGTTAACTGTATTGTCTTAGGAAGAGCCGAAGCCTTTGCATCAAAAAACAATGTTAAAAAATCTATTTTTGATGCTTTCGGAATGGGTCTTGGTTTTGGTGGGGCGATAGTCTTGGTGGGTCTTGTTCGTGAATTATTAGGAACAGGTACAATCATGATTGGTAATATCTTTACCTTTATCCCACTTACCTCAATTATTCCTTATAAAGATCCAGCTGCTGTAGCCAATTATTTTCCAAGTGTTTTAACTAAAGCGCCTGGTGCCTTTATTGTCTTAGGATTATTACTAGCTTTGTTTATGTTTATAGGTAGAAAAAAAGCTGAGAAAAAAGAACTATTAGCCAAAGAACAAAGAAGGGCTGAAAGAGAAGAAAAAAGAGGTGAAGACAAATGACAGAATTCTTAAAGATATTTATTCAAGCGATGTTAATTAATAATATTGTATTAATGGGGTTTTTAGGAATTTGTTCATTTTTAGGCGTTTCAACTAAAATGAAAAATGCCGTTGGCATGAGTGCGGCGGTATTTGTAGTTGTAGTTGTTTCTACTTTTATCTCATTTCCTTTATACCACTATGTTTTAGTACCATTAAAAATTGATTATATCGATACGATTGCTTTTATCTTAGTAATTGCTTCAGTTGTGCAATTAATTGAGATGTTTCTTAAAAAGTCTAGTCCTGGACTATATAAAGGTCTTGGCATTTTCTTACCACTAATTACTACTAACTGTTTAGTATTAAATGCTTCTAAAGTTGTTGCCCAATATACTAGCTGGTCACACATGATTGCTTATGCTTTAGGAACGGCTATTGGTTATATGTTGGCGATGATAGTCTTTAGTGCAATTAGAGAAAGACTTAGTTATCAAGCAGTTCCCAAATCATTTCAAGGCGTGCCAATTGCTTTAATAACTGCCGCTTTAATGGCTTTAGCCTTTATGGGCTTTCAAGGAGTTATTTAAGATGGATGCGCTATATATTATAATAGGTATTTTAATAATAGTGGTTTTAACAGTTGGTTATATTTTATCAGTTAGAGCTAATCATAAAACTCCAGCACCAAAAGGTTGTGAGTTAGCATTTTTAGAAGCGAAATGTGAGACATGTTTAAGTACTAATTGTAGCGTTGGAAAGGAGATAGAGTAATGGAACATATTTGGCCATTAATTATTCTTGGTATAGTTGGAGGATTATTGGGTTTAGCACTGGCTTTAGCTAGTAAGTATTTAGCAGTTAAAGAAGATAGTAGAATTGGTGATATCGAAAAATTGTTACCAGGCATTAACTGCGGCGCTTGTGGGACTCCTGGATGTCGTGAGTTCGCTACTCAAGTTTTAAGTGGTGAAATTAAAAATTTAAATCGTTGTAAACCAGGAAATGCCGTTAAAAATTATCAACCTATTTTTGAGTATTTACAAAATCATCCGAATGAAGATGGTACAATTATTGAAGTAACTTATAACTAAAAAATTATAAATTTAAAGACTAAGAGATTCTCTTGGTCTTTTATTATTTTAAAGTTTTATTTTTGGCAAATTATGTGTAGCATTTTTAAAAAAATAATTGTAAAAAATAATTGTTTTAAATGATTTGTTTTACTTATCTAATCTGACTATAAATTTGATCAAAATAATTGTAATTAGGTTAGTAAACGGATTATCAAGAAATAAATCATTTTTACATTTGTTAGTTGTTATTTATAGAAAAGATATTTTAGTTAAAAAATAGCGGTTTTTATTTAAGTTTTGTTAATATTTATAAATAAAAATCAAAATTATAAATAAGTGATAGCGTTATCATTTAGAGTTGAATTTTTAATTCTTTATGATATAATAATAACGGTTATACAAGATATTAATAAATATCTGTATAGGCCTAAATATAATATTAATGGGGGAATCAATATGATTGATAAAATATGATAACCGATTGTATGTTAACCGTTCTTTTTTAGATTAGATCGGTTTTTTTAATGAAAGAAAGTAAGTTTAGTAATAAAATAAATTATAAACACATAAAAAAAGGAGTGTAAATGATGAAAAAGAAAATTAAATTTTTTAGTTTTATTGGCTTTTTAGTTTTATTATTAATTACCCTAGTCGGCTGTTTCGGTGAAGCAGTTAGTGTAGTTGACGCGGAAATTAATAATAAAAACGAATTAGTCTTCGAATTATCCGATGGAAAGACCATTAATGTTGGGGTTGTCATCGGTGGAGACGGACAACCTGGTTCACAAGGCCCAATCGGTTTAAAGGGTACTGATGGAATTAGTGTTGTTAAAGTTCAAGTTAACGGTCAAGGTCACTTGATTGTAACTTTGTCTAATAATCAAACACTTGATGCCGGACTTGTTAAGGGCCAAGATGGTAGAGAATTAGAAATTAGTGTTAATCAAACACATATCCAATGGCGCTATCAAGGCGAGACAAATTGGAGCAATTTGATTTCACTTGATTTATTAAAAGGTGCGGTCGGTCAAGCTGGTAGTGCTGGATCTGATGGTAGAGATGTTTTATTCCAAACTTCAGCTACTCATATCCAATGGCAATATAAAGGTGAAAGCACTTGGAAAAATTTAGTTGAACTATCGGCTTTAAGAGGTGCAGCTGGTTTAACTGGTCAAACCGGTGCCGCTGGTAAAGATGGTGTAAGTATTGTCTCTGTTGCGATCAACGCTCAAGGACATTTAATTTTAACTTTATCAGAAGGTTCGCCAATCGATGCCGGTAAAGTTGCTGGTCTTGATGGTAAAGAAGTGGAATTTAATAAGAGTGCTACTCATATTCAATGGCGTTATGTTGGAGATGCAGCTTGGGTTGATTTAGTTCCGCTTGCTGAACTAAAAGGAGCCATCGGTGAAGCTGGTCAAGACGGTCTTAATGGCGTTAATGGTGTTGATGGTAAAGAAGTGGAACTAAATGTTTCTCTAACTCATATTCAATGGCGCCTAGAAGGAGAAGCAGCTTGGCAAGACTTAATTAGTCTAGAAGCACTTAAGGGTCTAGCTGGTGAAAATGGTAAGGACGGACTTAACGGTCTAGATGGAATAAGTGTCGTAGGTGCAGCAGTTAATGATCAAGGACACTTAATTTTAACTTTATCAGATGGAGCACCAATTGATGCCGGAAAAGTTTTATCATTACATGTCGTTTTATTTAAAGATGACAACGGCTATGTCCTAGATACACAATTTGTAATTAATGGACATGATGCAGTTGCCCCTAATAACCCAGTTAAAGAAGGTCATAGCTTCGTTAAGTGGGATCTATCATTTGCTGAAGTAACAGCTGATTTGGTTGTTACAGCTGAATATGCTGTTAACAAATATAGCGTTAATTTCTATGAGGTTGATAACTTAACAATTGCAGAAACATTAACCGATGTCAAACATAACAGCCTAATTACCTTACCAGCTGATCCAGTTAAAGAAGGCTATACTTTTATTGGCTGGTTTTATGGTTTAAGTGCTAATGATAAACAATTTACTAATGAAGATAAAGTTGTTAAAAATCTAGATTTATATCCTAAATTTAGTTTTAATCCAGTTAGCAGCATTGTAACAGTTCGAAATGAAGTTGAATTTAAAGCAGCTTTATTAAATAAACATGTTGAAATAATTCTTTTTGTTAATGATGTTTTATTAACAGACGACTTAAATGTTACAGCTGGTATTAACATCTATACAAGTAAATATCACTTAGATTTAGGTGGATTCAAACTAGAATTTATTGAAACCGCTAATTTAGAATATTATTTAGTCGACGGTATCTTTTTAAATGGTGATGTGGTTCTTAATAATACCATGGGCCATTTTGAATTAAATGGTCAAGCTGGTACAACCGCTAATATTATCGTTGAAAATACTTATATTGAAACAGCTGTAATTGAAGGAGTTTGGAAAAACTTAACTGTTAATGACACTAATGGTACAACCATTCTTTTAGGAACAGCGGTTGTTAATAGTGTCGCTTTAGCAGATGATACTGTTATCGAAGTTAAACCAGGTGCGGTTATTCTTGAAGTTGATAATTATCTAGCAACAATGAAAACTCGAGTCGCTAAAGTTACTAGAGAACTTTATTCTAATGCAAGTTTAACGATATTAGATCAAAAAATGGCACTGCCAGAATTAACTGATGGCGATAAAATGCTTAAAGCTGAAGCACTTAACCAAGCGATGAAAGACTTAGTGAAAATCTTTGATGTCGTCTTTTATGAAGAAGATGGTTTAACAGCAATTGAAACTGTTGTAGTTGAAATTGGTCAAAAAGTGGTTGCTCCAGAAGCGCCAGCTAAACTAGGTTATAGTTTTATTGGCTGGTATTTAGATGAACAATTATTTGACCTTGAAACAGCAATTAAAGAAAAATTAGAATTAGTTGCAGGCTATGAATTAATTACTGGTCTTAATGTTAAAAATGAGGCGGAATTAGTTGCGGCTTTAGCAGATCCAAATATTCGCGTTAT
>CAZRWC010000008.1:632-2032 GCA_964603705.1 uncultured Acholeplasmataceae bacterium | reverse complement strand
CAAGAGTTTGGTGGTATTGAAGTATCACAAGGCGCAGGCGTAACAGAAGTTCCTAAGTTAGTTGTTACAGGAACAATTACTTATGATTCATTAAGTCTACCAACAATTTGGATTGATGGAAAGACTTCTAATGATGGTTGGGTTGTTGTTGGTGATTTAGGTATTCATATGCCTAATAAAAACCAAGTTTGGTTTACTGGCGCTTCATTTAAGGCTTATGCTAGCTTAAACGAAGAACAAGAAATTACTTATCACTCAATTCAAGCAGCCATTAATGCTGCTAATGCTGGTGAAACAATTTTAGTTTCAGCTGGTACTCATTATGAAGTAGTCGATATTACTAAACCATTAACTGTTAAATCAGTTGAAGGTAGAGATGCAACTATTATTGATGCTGGTGGAGCAGAATTTGCTGTTAATTATAAAGCACAAAGCCAAGGTTTAGTTGTTTTTGAAGGCTTTACTGTTCAAAACTGGTTAAGATGTGGAATCGGACAAGCGATGGCCGATGGGGGAGAAAATTCACCTTTCCATGTTTTAAATAACCGCGTTTACTCTCCAGCAACTTCAATTCAAAATGGTAATGCTATTCAAGTTAGTGGCAATGGTTCACTAGTTAAAGGCAATATCGCTGAAGTAGGAGAATATATTGCTGAAGGCTTCCAAGTAGCGGGTATTTTAGTTGTTAACGCATCAAATGTCGTAGTTGAAGAAAACGAAGTATTTGGTAAAGATATGGGTATTTCAGTTCAAGGTGGTAGATGGCCAAATGAAACTGCTACTAGACCAGCTAGAGACATTATGATTAAAAATAATAACATTCATGATATTGAACTTGGCGTTAGAATTTATGATGATTCACAAGGTATTACGATTACTGGCAATACCTTTGTCAATGTTTTATATGCTGTTGGTGTAGGAGAAAGTGGCGGAGCTACATATGAAGTGTTACCTCCAGTTCATGATTTAGCTGAAACACTAGCTAATAATACCTTCCCGGAAGGCTATGAAGTTTTAGGTGATAAAATCCTTTTAGTTAGAAGAGTTAGCTTTGAAACTAATGGTGGTACACCAATTGAAACGATTAAAGTAGCTGATGGTGGTAAAGTTGGCACACCAGATGAACCAACTAAAGTAGGACATACTTTTGTTGGTTGGTTTACAACCGAAGCGATGACTGAAGCTTTTGACTTTGGGGTTGAAATCGATCAAGATTTAACTATCTATGTTAAGTGGAGTGTTAATCAATATACAATTACTTATGAAATTGAAGGCGAAGAACCGGTTGTTGAAACGTATAATTTTGGAGCAGCAATTACCTTAAGAGGCGTAGCAAGTAAAGAAGGTCATACATTTAGTGGTTGGAATCCAGCGAGTCTACCAGCCACGATGCCAGCTGA
>CAZRWC010000008.1:0-622 GCA_964603705.1 uncultured Acholeplasmataceae bacterium | reverse complement strand
AATTACAATTGAAATTCCATTAAGAGCTGGATATACCTTCTTTGGTTGGAATCCTGATCCAAATACATTACCAGAAACAATGCCAGCTGAAAACTTAGTTTTAACTGGTAGATATGAAAGAATTACTTATAATGTTACCTTACAAGTTGAAGGTGAAGAAGATGTGGTTGTAGTAGTTGATTATAATAGCAAATTAACAGAACCAGATAAACCAGTTAAAGAAGGCTATGTTTTTGATGGTTGGTATCTAGGTGAAGTTAAATTTGATTTTGAAACAATTATTACTGAAAATATTACTTTAGTTGCTAAATTTAATGAACCAACAGCAGTCATGACAATTCTTGCAGCAAGAGGAAAAGCAATTAATGAAGAAGTTACTATTAAAGGGGTTTTAACTTCTTATGGTAATAACAATACATACTTTATTCAAGATAGTACAGCCGCAATTTCATTATTCGTTAAAGATAGTCCAGGCGAAGTGCAAACTCTATTAGCAGCAAATATTAGATCTGAATTTGTTATTACAGGAACAATGGATGAATATTATGGCTCACTACAAATTGTTCCAAGCGCGGCCAACTTAATTGGTACGGCAAGTAGTCCATTTGCACTTTCGTTAGAC
>CAZRWC010000007.1:0-28553 GCA_964603705.1 uncultured Acholeplasmataceae bacterium | reverse complement strand
AACACTAATAAAGCGCTAGCTGATTGTGCTGCTGATCCAGTTGTAGCAGTAAATTTAAATACAATAGAAGTTATCGAATAACCTTCAGCAATTGTAACTTTAAGTGTGTTGCCGTTTCCATCAGCTCTTACACTATAAACTCTAACTTGATTGTCTTTGTTAAGACCAACATTTTGATTAGCAGATCCAGGTATTCCAATAACATTAAATAATGCTGGGTCTAAACCTACAGATGCCGCATTATTTCCATCGGTAAAATTGCCTGTGTCTTCGCCTTTATAAGCTAAAGTAACCGTTTCTTCAACAGCTGAAGGATCTTTAAACTTAATAGTTACTGTCATATCTCCTGATGAATATACTTCTTCATTAAGAGTTCCAACTACACTAAGTGTAATATTTGTATCTTCAGTTACTGTCATCCATTTACCAGCTGCGATAGCATTTGGAGGACTAATCGTCCAAACTAAGCTAACACCTAGTAATTCTTGAGGAAGCACAATTGCAGTTTCCATTTCAAATGATTTGTCTTTAAATTGTTCAATTAATTGAGCAATCGCCATATGAACAATTTCATCATCATCTAATTTAACAAGTTCAATTTGACTTGCTAATGTTGGGAATAATTGAGGACCATTATACCAATCAACGTGAATATTTAAAAGATTAACAGTTTGTCCGACGATGCCTTCTAAAATAGCTGCGTTTACTGGATGCGTTTTATCAGATTGACCAGCTCTAACTTCAATTGTAGTTTCTCCAACAACAATTTTTAATGTACGGCCATCAGCAGTAATACTTTCAACAATTCCTGATAAATTAATTCTACTTGCTTGATCAGTTTCAGATAATTGACTAATTGCAGTAATATTTCTTGAATCTTTTAATGGGTTGTTGCTGCTAACTAATTCAAATGTAGCTGTATTAGCTATTTGAATTAAACCGTTATATCCAGCAAGTTTTCCAGTAACAATATATTTATCACCAATAGCTAAAGTTGTTGGAAGTTTAGCTCCGTAAAGAGTAATTGATCCAGTCTCATCTTCAACCCAAACTTTATCAAAACTACTATATTGCGTATTATATGGTGAAAACCCTGATACTACTCCCGCAAATACTACTTCAGTATCTTTTGGTAATGCAAATACTTCGGCAATAGTTGGAAGCGGTTCTTCTTCGCCTTCTTTAGCAATTACTAATTGAACTGTAACAGTTGCTTGATATTCGCCTTGGGTTACAGCACCAGATAATTTAACGGTAGTTCTATCAGTAAGTTTAGTAATTGTAACTTTACCAGCTTCTACACTTGCAGCTGCAGCACCATCAGTAACTGTCCAAACGATTGCTAAGTTTTCAAATGTAGTTGGCAAGTTGAAGTCGCCATACTTAACTGTGTCAGTTTCTGGAAGAGTTGCTTCTAATCTAGTTACACTATTAGCAAACTCAGTTGCTGGATCTAGAGCAATTCTTTCTAAAAATCCGTTGATAAATTGTGGTGAATTAAACCAGCTAACAACGACTGAAGTAACATTAACTTTATCGCCAACTTTAAGTTCAAGCGCTAAAACCGCATCAATTGCAGCTGCATTAGTTTGATGTTCTCTAAATGCCATTGAATCGCCCGCTGAGTTTTTCAATGTATAAGTTAGAACGCCAGTTGAGCTAACTGCTGGAGCAACTGAAACTGTTAAGTCTTCAACCGCAATAATGTTGTTCATTAATTTAGCAAGTTCAGTATTTGATAATGCGCCTGTATATTTAACTGGAACAATTGGAGTTCCACCAACTATATCACTATATGCAATTCCATCAAATTGTTTTAATCCACTATAGTCATCAGCTTTAGTTGCTAAAACGATATATTTTGTATTTGGAATTAAACCAGATACATCAACGCCTTTAGCAAATCTAACAGCTGCACCTTCGTTTGAACCATCAACAAATTGAGCTGTACCATTAATTAAAATATGGAATAATGCTTCAAATACAACTGCGTCGCCTTTTTTCAGTTTAACTGCTTCATCGATTGTTGAAATAGTTGTAACTGTTCTACCTAGTTTAATAGTTTTTTGATATTGAACTAGTTCGCCTTCTGTTGAAGTAGTTTTAAATGTCATTACAACCTCTTTAACCGTACCTAAGGCTGGGAAGGATGGATAAACTCCATCATGGCCAACAACTGCTACATCACTACTTGTTACTTCAATTTGATATTCTTTGCCTCGATAGTTTTCTAAATTAGAAACCACAAAGTCTTGGCCATCAAAATAAATTTGATCTTGCATCTTCGCAGCTGCATTTCTTAAAACTAAATTAGCTTCTTCTTCAGCTGATAACTTCATACCAATTAAAGTTTCATCATCAGTTTTCCCTAAAAATTGGAAGGCATAAATATCGTTATTGGTTCTAAAAGCTGAAACAACAACTAAGATATATTCTAAATCAGCAGAATAGGTTTTACTGCCATCAGCTAATGCTTGAATAACTGTTAATCCACCTAAGGTTTGATAATAAAGCATCATAGAATCTGATTTATTAGGTTCTTTAGTCGGATCATCGTGTGTTTGCGGAACTAAGAAAGTTTTATAATTATCCTTAATATCAAACACGTGAACTTTAGCTCCTGTAACCTTATATATTGGTATAACTAGTGGACTTGCATCAGTCGGAACTGGTTTTTTAGTTAATTCTTCAATCGAAATTTCAACGACTTTTGGCGTTGTGTTAGCAGGTCCTTCAACTTCAGTAAAAGTTGGAGTACCAGCTATTTGCGGTGAAGCATGGTAAAGATTATAAAGACCCTTTAAATCATATAATTTACCAGGAGTAACGGCTGGAGTAGCACCAAATCTAAATAATAAATAGCCGTCAACGTCAATTAAGAAGTAACCATCATTAGTATTACTATAGAAACTGACGTTTCTTACGATAACAACATCGCCATGTTTAGCCATGTTTTCACCTGTAATCAACTCTGTAAAGTTTTGATAAATAGTAATCCCTTTAATTGTAAAAGTTACAGATTTGGTTTTTGTAATATCTTGATAAGTAAATGTTACTGTAAGTACTACATCTTTTTCACCGGCGAATTCAATTTCTTTTAATGCACCATCATGACCAATATAATCAGGATCACTTGATGTCCAAATTGCTTTAGTAACTTCAACACCGTTAACCATAACGCTTCCTAAAGTATCAAGTGGGATATCATTTGAAAGAATTGGAAAATATCCTGGAGGGAAGTTAGTTAATCTAGCTAACTCTTTATCTAATTGTGATTCTAAAGTTTCTGCTAGTTCTGGAACTTTAACGACATAGTTAACATTGTCTTGCCCTTCTGATCTAGCACCTAGTACAACAAATACTTCTCCTACTCCCGCATAAGCAGGTCTTGTTACTACTCCTGTTTCAGGATTAATAACTTCAGTATTATTTGAAATCCAAGTTACATCAAAATCACCAATTTTTTTAACAAGTTCGATACTTTCAGTTAAAACTTCAAAATTAGCGATTGCTAATGATTCTTTATAATGCTCATCAAGTAAAGTCTTTAAGGCTTTAGTATCAACAGCTTTTAAAACGGTTACTTTAAAGATTGCATAAAGAGTTTGTTCTCCTAATTTTATTTCAGCAGAAAGATTAACTTCAGTATCATTTTCTGGTCTTGTAACAACTCCTGCGTTAGAAATTACTTCAGGTTTGTCAGATGTCCAAGTAACTGTAACACCTTGAAAACCAGTAATAGCAGTTGGTAATGTTAAATTAGAAATTACTTCATCTATTTTTTCATTGCTACCTAAACCAACTTGAAGTGCAGCTTTTGCGTCATTTAAATTTACAATAACTTCAGCTTTTAAAACCGTAATTACGAAATTCTTGGTTAACTTCTTTCCGTCTAATGTCAAGGTTGCTGTTAAAGTTACTACCGTATCGGCTGCTTCTTGTCTAACGACTACACCATCAACAGATACGACACCAGGCTTGTCACTTTCCCAAGAAATACTAACACCTTTAAAGCCTTCAATTAATAATGGTAATGTCAAATCCGAAATAACACCCGCTTCAGTTTCATTACCTGTAAATTCAATTTTTAATTCTTTTTTAGCCTCATCTAAGCTGACTTTTGTACATGCTGCTAAAACTAGTGCAGCAGCAAAGAATATTGCTAAAGCAAATATAATAGTTTTAATTTTTTTCATATTAACCTCCTTTTATTTATCCTTATAAATATGAATTAAATTATAATCAATCATCTGATACTAAACGATATGATTCGTTATAAGCGGTTTGTAATGCATTCTCAATCTTTTGTTGGATGTTATCTGTTGGTAGAGCTAAAACAACGTCTTTAAAGACAACCGCTACCTTATCTCTAACTCCTGATGAACCCTTAAATGGTAAGTCAAAAACTAAATAATCTTTTTGTAAGAAATAAATTTGTGCCGCTTTTGCTCTCATAATTTTATTTGCTTCAGAAGATGGCATACCATCAACAATTGGATTGTTAGCTAATGCTAAGAATTCTTGATACTCAGGCATATCAATAGTTGAATATCTAGTTGGGAAATAACCTTTTTCAAATGTATAGTCAAGTGAAATTTCTTGCGAGTTTAAAAATCTTAAGAATAACCATGAAATTATTTTTTGAGCGTCAGTTCCTTCAGTAGTAATTGAGAAGTTAGTTCCTTGTTGAATAGCATTTCTACTTTCTGGATAATATTTAGAATATAACATTGGTGCCATACCAATATTAAATAACTTTGAAGTTTGTCTCATTGGCGTGTTTTTGTCAGCTCCCGCTGATGAAGAAACAGATAAAACTGAATAACCTTTTAAGAATAAGTCTGTTCCATATGAAGCGTTGTTCCAAACTGCTGGTGAAGTTAAATTATGTCTGTTTTCACCAATGAACGTTAACATTTGTTTTGTTTGATCGTTGACAAATAATAATTTATCTTCTTTAGTCTTGCCTTGTCCAGTATATGAACCCGCCCAAGTTTTAGTTAGAGTAATAAAGGCGTTTCCGGATGAATCATAACTAAACGGATAAAATTGAGCTTTAGCTTCTTTTTGAACATCAGCCGTAAAGGTTGAATCGCCCGCTCTAGCATATGCATCAGCAATTCTTGCCAGGTTAGCATCAACTTGTCCTCTAATTGCATCAGATAATGCGAATAAATCTTCCCAAGTTTCTGGGAATGCTTTACCTTTTAGAACTTCATCAAAGACATCCTTGTTATAAATGACAACTTCGGTAGATTTGTTAAACGGCATTGATAATATATCGCCATCAACACTAGCAGCTCTTTGTTCATCACGATATGATTGAACAATATCATACCAAGGTTCAGTTTCTGGATCTAATCCCCAAACCGGATGGAAAATATAAGGTGTTAAACTTAAAATCTTGCTATGTGAATTATAAACTACTAAATGGTCTGGATAGTTTTGAACAATGTTAGGTAATTTTTCATTTGATTGCATGGCAAGAGTAATATTATCTCTAACTTCATCATAATTAGATCCAACTTTATCTACGCTTACTTTAACATAGTATCCATCTTCTAACATCTTTGCTTCAAATGCAGTTGCATATTTTTTAAATAAAGCTTCAATATCTTGGCCGTTTCCATGTCCAAAGGAAATTTGAATTGGATTGGCTGCAGTTCCTACTTCAATTTCATCTGGAATAGCAACTTTTTGTTTAACGGTTAATTCTACTATCCTAGATTGTCTTAATTCCCCATCACTAGCAGAAATAGTTACAGTATGTTTTCCAGGCGTTGAAAAAGTTAATTCTTCACCAATTAAGAAATCAGCTACAACCGGAACTTCATTTTTAGTTGTAAGGTTTAAGGCCGTAAATTCACTTGAGAAATCATAATTAACTGATCCAATATAATATGTTAATTTTTCTGGTCCATAAATTACTAATGTTTCAATCACGGCTTCACCAATCAATTCGATTGTTACAACAGCTTTTAATTCTGTTTCATCTGCCTTAATAGCAACAATTTCTAATTGTGCTTGTGTACCTGCGCCTGAACTAATATCGATATTTTCAATCCCGTTAATTTGTATATTGGCAATTACACTTTCGTCATCATCATAAGCTTCAATCAATCTTAATGCTTCTTTAACATTGGTTTCTAAATCCCCGCTAATATCAACATAAAAGATTCCAGTATGTTTCTTAAAATGTGCTCCAACCGATGCCGCTTGAATTGAAACATTTAATCTGGCTGAAATATCAGTGTCTTTAATCCGTATTGTAATAACTGCACTTCCGGCACTTACACCTGTAACTACTATTTTATTGCCTTCAATTTTAGCAGTTACAACTTCGTTATTTGAAGATGATATTTGTAAGTTCAATAATTCACTTTCAGTTACATTAAAACCAACTGAACTCGAATCGCCAGCATTAAGAGTAAGACTTGATGATGATAATTCTAAGACGATTTCATCATTAGTACAAGCAACTAATCCCAATGCTGCAAATCCTAATAAAAAGAGTAATAAAAGTTTTTTCATGTTTTTTTCCTTTCCTTCTATCCTTTCGTGCCGCTTCTGCCGACACCTTTAATAATATATTTCTTTAATGCCAAGAAGACGATTAGTAACGGTACTGTAACTATCGCACTGGCAGCAATTTGTAAGTTAAACATTGGTAGTGGATCTCCACCCATTTCTAAAGTAAAGCTAGTTTCCCTCAAGGCGACTGATATTAACCAATAGTTCTTAGCGTTTTCGCCATATAACCCTGGGTTAGTAATTAATTTAGGCCAAATATAAGCATTCCATGTTCCTAATAAACTTAAAATTGTAATTGTAAAAATTGTTGGTAAAGCCATTGGAATCATAACTCTAAATAAAAACTTCATATCCGAACAACCATCAACTTTTGCCGCTTTATACAAAGTATCTGGCACTTGCCTAAACGTTTGTCTTAGGAAGAATATGTAATAGACACTTGTCATAAAAGGCACAATCATAGCCGCAAAGAATCCGGCTTTAGGAAGATCGCGACCAATCCAGCCAAATCCCGCTTGACTGACGGTTAAGAAGTTGGTAATCATATAAATTTCACCCGGAATCATCATCGTCATTAACAACAATGAAAATAACGCTTCACGACCCTTAAAATCAATTTTCGCAAAAGCATACGATGCAAACACAGTAGTGATAATTGTTCCGGTTGTTGATAAAACTGAAACCAATAAGGTGTTCATAATGTAAGTTCCAAAATTTAAATTCTTAAAAACAAACTTAATATTTACCCACTGCGCATCATGGAACGATACCCAAAACGATGGACTAGCAGCTTTTGATTGTTGATAAGTTTTTAAACTAGTTAGAATCATCCAATAAAAAGGAATAATTACAAATATTGCTACCAAAATTAAGAAAATATAAGTAACAACATATCTAACAATTTTTAAAACAATTTGGATTCTAACTTTTTTTCTAATTTCAAGCTCTTCTTCAGATGGAACATGATTTAGTTTCGCTTCTTTTTCTAATTCACGCTTATTTTTTTTCTCTTCATAAGTCAATTTAAGCCATTCATACGTTGACATACCCTCTGAATAACGCATCAATAAATCTGCTCCAAATAGCTTAATAGCAAAACTAACAAAATTTAAAGTCATCAACGACATAGCAGCATGAACGTATCTATTTCCTGCTTCCCATCTATGATAATCATAAATATCTAGTGAACGAATTCGCTTAAAATTTACTACAAAGGTGGAAACACCGATAATTAAGAAAATTGCCGTAACTGTAATAATAAAATTAATTGTTTGGGCTGAATAAATAAATCCCGCTACTTTGTAAAATTGTTCTAATACCATTTCAGGATATTCCATTTCATTAGTTGTAAGTGGAATTTTAATAGCTGAGAGCATCAAGATGAAAACAACTAAAAAGATAACAATTGCAACCAAGTCAACAATTAAAGCAAGGTAATTAATATTTTTAATGTTTTTTAAGGTTTCTTTATTTTTATGATGTTTCTTAGCTTTCGACTCATTATGGTTAGAAGTTATGTTTGAATTAACAATATTTTCCATGACACACCTCCTAGTAATGGACGCGTCGTTTTCCGACCGCGTTTTGAACAATCGTCAACAACAAGATAATAGCAAACAAGATAATTGAAGCTGCTGCCGCTAGAGGCATGTTATCTGGGTTAGTGAAGTAATCATAGATATAAAAAACAATTGTTTTCATATGATAATCTGCTCCTGGTGGCTTTCCTTCGCTTCCAAAGATGGCAACTACCGAAGAATAAGTCTTAAAGGCGCCAATTACTGATGTAATTACGATATAAAAGATTGATGGCGAAATCAATGGGGCAGTAATTCTTGAAAATTGTTTCCACTTTGGTGTAGCATCAATCATTGCGGCTTGATAATATTGTTTATCAATACCTTCAATTGCCGATAAAAATACCATAATTTTAAAAGCTAGCCCATTCCAAACACTAAACAAGATCAAAACAAACATCGCTTTCCAATACGGTGCTCCAACTCCAATCCAAGAGCCACCTTCAATTCCAAAGATACTCAAGCCCCGGTTTACTATCCCTCCAGTTGCTTGAAACATATAGGCAAATACTAAACCAACAGCTAAAGCGTTTGTTACATAAGGCAGGAAATAAACAGTTTGGAAAAAGCCTTTTAAGGGCTTAATCGAACTTAGAGCTACCGAAATTATTAAACTAATAACGATTGTTAATGGAACCGAAAATAAAACAATAATTCCGGTATTTATTAAAGCGGTTGACTTTGTATTACCAGATGGAATAATAAATGCTGGATCAGAGATAACATCTTTAAAGTTTCCTAAAAATGTCGTACCCTTATATGACCCATCTAAGCCATTATACCCAGTTAAAAAGACTAATCTAAATGAGTTAATAATTGGATAAAATGAAAATATTCCAAGTAAAACTAAAACCGGTAATAAAAACAAAGCAGCTTTAAATAAATTTTTACCGATTTCTCTAGCTTTATCACGACGTTTAACTGTAATTTTTGTTGGTGGTAAAGCCTTTTGTAAGGTTAATAATTCATTTCTATGTGGATCATTTTTTTCAGTATTTTTTATTTCGTTTTCAATATGTCTTCTTAATTTATCATATCTAATGTGTGATACATCGAAATATTTATCGTCATATTGAATAGCATAATCATAAAGAATTTGACGTTTAGTTTTTTTCTTTTCAACTCTTTTTTGATGAAATTTGGTTTTTTTGTATAAAGAGGAGAAAAAGTCGCTGATATTATCTTTAAGATTATTTATGCCATTACGAATATTCCATAAAACGAGATGTAGTGTATCTTTAACTCTTAATCTAAATCGCTTTAAAGCGTTCATAATATCTACTCCTTATTCTTCTTATTTGCTTTTTGTTTCTTAGGTTTTATATATATTTCTTCTTCCGCTGGTTTGCTAATTTGTTCACGAGCTAACATCATTTGATGATGTTCGGCTAACTCTTGAACACGTTCAGCTGAAATTTGTGGTAAATAAGCTAATGCAATTCCCGAATCAATTCCAAAAAGATGAATCTTTTCATCTTTAACGGTTAAATAAACTTCACCTTTTGATTGTAAAGACTCAAACTCAACTAATGCTCTAACTGAATAATCGCCATATTTAAATAGCAACATCGCATCACGACCAATAACAGAAATATCATGAGCATCAACTAAAATAGCATTATTTGTATCGCTGGCTACTTTAAAGTCTTCCGGCCTAATTCCCACATCATAATCTCCGTTTGGTGCTACTTTAGCTAGTAATTTTTTACTGCCATAATAAAGATAGTTATTTTTAATTGTTCCTCTAAAAATATTGATTGGAGGATTTCCTAAAAACTTAGCAACAAAAATATTATTAGGGTAATTATAAATATCTTGAGGGCGTCCTCTTTGCATTTCCTTACCGGTTTCCATAATAACAATTTGATCACTAATAGACATCGCTTCTTCTTGGTCATGGGTAACAAAAATCGTAGTAATTCCAGTTTCTCTTTGAATTCTTTTGATTTCTTCACGCATTTGCAACCTTAAACGAGCATCTAAGTTAGATAGCGGTTCGTCTAATAATAATACTCTTGGCATTTTAACTAACGCTCTAGCAATTGCCACTCTTTGTTGTTGCCCTCCTGATAATTGAGCTGGTTTTCTTTCCAACAAATTACCAATTCCCACTAAATCAGCCATTTCTTGAGTTCTTTCAAGCGCTTCTTCTCTAGAAACTTTTAGATTTTCAAGCGGAAACATAATGTTTTGCTTAACCGTCATATGAGGATATAACGCATAGTTTTGGAAAACTAATCCAATTCCTCTTTTGTCCGGCGACAACCTTGTGACGTCTTCATCTCCAAAATAGATTCTTCCGTCGGTTGGCTCGTGTAACCCAGCTATCGCAAATAACGTGGTTGATTTGCCGCAGCCAGATGGACCTAAAAGTCCAACCAACTTACCAGATTCAATCACAATATTTAAATTGTCGATGGCTCTAGTTTCATTTTTTTGTTTGTCGACGAAAATCTTTGTCAAATTTTCTAATCTAATCTCCATGAATATTCTCCTTTAACTAATCAATATTTAAAATAAAAAATCACAATCCTATTACTGTGATTTAACTGGTATATTAAAAAAATATCGTCTTTAATTGGGTATATAATGTGATCGATTTCAATAAAATTTTAATTCCTTTCATCGTTTCACCTCATTATGAATATTGTATCACTATTAGCAGTAAATTTCAAGCACATAAAGCTTTAAAAAAGAAATATTATAATTAGCAAGAAATTCTTAACCTAAGCATACTTTTATTATACTAATAAAAAGAACAATTGTCAAACTAACACTTGATAAATCCAGCGTTTTTTCGCTTAATTATAAATAAAATTAAAAATCTCTAAATAAACTTTTTTATTAAAAATAAAAAAGGCTTTTAAGCCTTTTATATTACAAAATTTCCTTCTTTGAATACTGGTATTTTTTTGCCGTCTTTTTTAACCCCAATAATTTCCATATCGGCACTACCAAACATGAAATCAACATGAACTAAAGAATGGTTAGAATTCTGGGCTTTTAACTCGTCTTTTGTCATTTTTAAACCACCTTTTATGTTCATAGGATAGGCACGCCCTAAAGCCATATGGCAACTAGCATTTTCATCAAATAGAGTCGTTAAAAACAATAAATTTGTGTTAGAAATTGGTGAATTATGGCTAATTAAAGCAATCTCGCCAATTCTCCTTGCTCCTTCATCGGTATTTAACAAATCACTTAAAGCAGCTTGTTCTTTTTTAGCACCAAAATCAACTACTTTTCCCTTTTCAAACTTTAACCAAAAATCTTCGATAATTTTCCCTCTAAAATTAAGTGGTTTTGTCGCATAAACAATCCCTTCAGTTCCTTTATTATCAGGCATGGTAAAGTTTTCTTCGGTTGGAATGTTAGGATTAAAATAAACTCCTTTATCGGTATATTCACCACCACCACACCAAATATGATTATCAACTAATTTAACACTTAAATTGGTTCCTAATTTATTTTTAAAAATTAAACGATCAAAATTATAATCATTTAAAACTTGATTATGCTTTAATAAATTTTGATTGTGAATTTCCCACTCTAAAACCGGATCATTGTCTTTTGTAACTCTACAAGCTTCTAGAATTTTTTGCCATAACTTTTCAATTGCTTCCTCTTCATTTAAATTAGGGAAAAGCTTTTTTGCCCAATATTTATTTGGGGCAGATGCAATTGTCCATTGACCCCGATTAGCCATCGTATATTCTTGATAAAACTCCATTTTTAATTGTCTTGCTACAGTTGAGCGATGAATTTTAGTGCCATCTACATCTTTAAAAATTTCTGGAATGGTTGAATCAATATGAATAAAACAAGCTTGATTATCAACAATATAATGAGCTTTTGAAATTGTCCATTCTGGAACTTCTTCTAATTTTTCAACCGTTTGTTTAAAATAGTGTTGGCGACTAACAAATGAATCAGACCACTGAACCATTACTTCACCAGCTCCTGCTTCATAAGCCTCTTCAACGATTAATCTGGCAAACTCTTTATTTTCGGTTGAGACATTTAAAACTACTAATTGACCTAATTGAACATTCGCTCCAACTTTTACAATTAATTTTGCATATTTCTTTAATAACTTTTCATTCATAATAACCCCTCCAGTTTCTTAATTATTATAACACCATATTAAAAAGATTAAGTTCGATACGATTACTTGATATCTAATCGTCTGAAAAATAAAATTCCTGTTAATATGTTGACACCAATATAGATTAATGATGAAATAATTGAAAACAAATACTCTTCTAAATTTAACCAATTAAATGACACAAACCAATTAAAATGTTGATCAGGAAAAAGTGATACGATAACTTTAAAAATAAGATATATAGTTGTGTTAGGATCAAAAGCTGCTTGAGCGCCGGCTATTATCATAAATAAAATTGTTGGAACCAGTACTAAACCAATCGAAATACCAATAGTCGCACCAACCGATTTAGTAATAAAGGCCATCGCTAAAATAAAACTAATATAAACCGCATATAACATCAACCCAAAGCCACAAGAATAGATAAAATATAAAATGTCAAAGGCCTTAAAACCCTCACTTGAATAACCAAACATAATTGAACCTAGTCCAACATTAATTAGCGCACATAAGAAAATTACTACAAAACCATAAACTAATAAAGTAATTAATTGGGAAAGAAAAATCTTATAACGTTGATAACCATAGATTACTTTTTGTCTAACTGTATTATTAGTAAAATCTTTAGTTGCTAAAATCCCAATAATTATCAATATGACAAGACCTGCATTTTGACCTACTTGAAATGATCCCTTTAAAAGTAATTTGCCGGTTGGAACAGTCCAAATCGCCGTAATATCATCAATGTCTTCAAATAAAACAATTAGTTTATCTAAAAGAAATGTCATCATCAAAGCAAATATAGTTAAACCAAGAGCGATAATTAATCCTATTAAGGCAGCTTTATCTTTTTTTAAGCGATAAAAATCAGCTTTTAATAAATTAATCATGGCATCCTCCTAATAAACTTAAATAATAACTTTCAACTGTGTTATCTTTTTCTTTGATACTTAAGATATCTACTTGATGATTAGAAAAACTAACAACAATCTGATTGATTGAGATATCTTGAAAGATTTTAATTATATCGCCTTCAACTTCATAATCAACTAATTTTAAGTCTTTTAAAACTGTTAAAGCCTCATCTATTTTATTTACTTTAACTTCAAGATATGCTTTAGTACTATTAATCAATTCATCTTTCGTTATTTCTTTGATGATTTTACCTTTATGAATAAAGCCATAGCGAGTTGCTACTTTTGATAACTCATCTAGTATATGTGAACTTATTAAAAAGGTAATCTTTTTTTCTTGATTTAATTTTTGAATCAATTTTCTAACCAAAACAATTCCTTCCGGATCTAAACCGTTCATCGGTTCATCAAGAACAATAAATTTGGGCTCACTTAATAATAAAACGGCAATACTTAAACGTTGTTTCATTCCTAAAGAATAATTTTTAACAGCTCTTTTATTTAACTCTGGTTCATCTAGGCCAACCAACTCTAAAACTTCTTGAATTTTTAAATCAAGATTTTCTTTTAAACCGATAATTAAGGCTTGTGTCTTTAAATTATCGTAAGCCGTCATATTTAAATGAAGTGACGGTGTTTCAACAACCGCTCCAACATAATAATCATTGACTTTTTCTAAAGAATCATTTTCAAATAAAACAAAGCTGCCGGAATCAGTTTTTATTAAACTAGTAATCATTCTAATAAAGGTAGTTTTCCCCGAGCCGTTTTCACCAATAAAACCATAAATGTCCCCTTCATTAATAACAATTGAAGCTTCATTAACAGCTTTAAGTCCTTTATAGAGTTTAGTTAGTTTTTCGGTTCTTAGTATTTCGATAATTTCACCCACCTTTTAATATATAAATCATTATATAATAAAAAGACCTGATTACAAAATCAAGTCTCTTTTTTAATTACAATCAATCGATGTTATTTTCAAGACTTTCATCATCAAAGCTAGCGCGTGCATCAATCATCTCTTTAGTTTCTGTAAAAACTTTGTTTAAATTATCGGTTGTAATATTAATTAGTCTAGTGTCTTCAACTAATTTTTCAACTCTGGTAACATGATCATTCCATCTTCTAAAAAATAAATCAAATTGCCTATTTAGGTTTTCAATTAAAATAAGTATTTCATCAGTATTATTTCTAATTTGATAATCTCTTAAAATAAACTGAAGTATTTGGATAATCGTGATAATTAAACTAGGAGAGGCGATAATAACTTTACTCTTTCTAGCTTTTTCAACTACCCCTGGAAACTCTTTAAAAATATCAATAAAAATCGCTTCAGATGGAATAAACATAATCGCATAAGGGGCCGTCTTTCCTTCAAAGATATATTTAGTAACTTCTTCAATTCGCTTTTCTAAATCTTTTTGAAAGCTTTTTTTCGCAAATTCCCGCTCTTCTTCACTAATGTTTTCATCTAATAATGGGACATAATTGGCATAAGGAAACTTAGCATCAATTGATAAGGGAAGACTTCCTTCTTTAGTGGTAATATTAAATAAAAAGTCAACAATAACGTCTGAACTATCTTTTCTTTTTTTTAACTCAAATTCTTTAGTGAGATTTACTTGTTTACGATAAAAATGGTTGCTGGCGGAACTGCCAAAAATTGAAATTAAGATTTGTTCTAAAACGCCTTCGCCAAAATTACCGCGGGCTTTAGGGTTACTTAACATATCTCTAAATCTGGCAATCTCATTTCTTAAGTCTTCCATCTGTTTAGCAGATGCTTCAATTGAGGCAGTTTTTTCGATAAAATCATGCATGGCTTTTTCATTTTTTTCAAAGCCTTGTTCCAATGATTTTTGTACCTGCTCTTTTAAAATTTGAATTTGACTAGTAATTTTTTCTTGGGTTTTGACGTTTAATTCATTTATATTTAAATTGTTTTTGAGATTGCTTTCATTAATTTCTGCAACTCTTTTAGGATGTTCCACATAAGGGACTCCTTCAAATTTTCATATCCGCTAATTGACTGAACTATATTTTAACTCGTTAATATCTTTACTAGTTTGTGAAAGCAAGTCTTTAATATTGGTTAGGTTTTGTTCCTTAACCTCAGCTGACTCTTTAGTAAAGTTTAATTGAAGTTGGGTAAGTTTTTCTTGGGTTTTTCCTAAAAACTCATGCAAACTAATTTGATTTGTTTTTTGAGCTTCGGCCATGCTATTGGTAATACCTTCTTTTAAAACTTGTATTTCAGCATTTTGACTATTAACACTTTCTTGAATATCTTTAATATTTTTAATTCTGGATTCTTCAATTAATTTAGCAAGATTATCCTTCCCATCGCTTGTATGTGGTCTTTTTTTGTTTAAAAGATAAAAAACTACTACTAAAATTAATATTATCACCAATAAAATAATTGCTATAATTGAATAAATATCTGGCATTTTTCTCCCCCTTTATTAATTATTTTAAAAGATCTTTCATCTGTTTCGCAATTAAATTAATTGCTTTTTGGGGAGCCAATTTATAAATTAAATTCATCAACTTTGAATCGGTTCCAAAATAAGAATAAAGTTTTTTCTTAAGCATGGCTTTAATGATTAGATCTGCAGCTTTTTCCGGTTCAAGCATCTTATGTTTAGTATCTTTTGCTGCTTCTTCTTTGTCGATAAAACTAACATTTGAGTTTTTGCTAATATTGGTGTTAATGGCACCTGGAAATACTGCAGTAACACTAACGTTTGTATCTTTTAATTCCGCATATAGTGCCTCTGTTAAGAGTTTTACCGCTGATTTTGAAGCTCCGTAAATTGATTGACCAGGAACTGGTAAAAATCCACCCATACTAGAGACATTGACTAAATAAGCTTGATTTTTCGTTAATAACATCGGTAAAAAAGTCTTATTTAAATAAACTGTTCCATAAAAGTTTACCTTCATAACTTTTTCAATTTGTTCATAACTTAAATCAACCACTTTTACAAATGGTTGAATGATACCTGCAACATGAATTAAACCATCAATTGTTTCAAAATCTTGCACAATTTGTTTATAAGTTTCTTCAACTTTTTCTAAATTTGTTATATCTACTTGATATAATTTAATTTCTTCATCTGTTTTGTTAGAGATCTTTTGAGTTTCTAATAAAGCCGTCATATTTATATCTAATGCTGCAACTTTGCTGCCTTTATTAAGTAAATTTAATACAACCTCGCGGCCAATTCCATTTCCGCCGCCCGTAACAACAAAGACTTTGTTTTCTAACATAAAAAATACCTCCTTTTACTTTATGGATATAATTTTATCTAAACTCATCCTTATTAATTATATCATATAATAAGCATTATTATATTTTAAAAAAACCACAAAAAAGGTAAAAATAAAAAACTAGGGCTTGGTATTGCCCTAGTTTAATTAAACAAATTTATAAAATTAACCTATACTTCTTAAATCATTTGGATCTGGATTACTATTATCAGCGAAATATAAACAAATAAGTTGAATTCTATCGCACCCATCTGTTCCTATTTCTGGCGTATGAATATCATCTACCTCAAAAATAATTAACATAGTTTTTCCTTTTAATTCATTTGGAATAGAAAAGTAAAACCAATCTTCTCCAACAGTAAAATCAAGCACATAATCAATTGAAATCCAATTAGAAGTAGAATCTTGAATACCTGCATCAGCTAATTCGCTTCGATCTTCTGGTATAGAAAAACCATTTATTCTTAACAAGGCATCTTTTTGTAAAAAATAAGACTCATATGTGTCTAAATCAACAAGACGAATCCTAAACTTGCCTTTGCCGGTAGTTCCACCTGTTCTTTGGGTTCTTACTCGTGCTTTTAAAACATTTTTATCGGTTGGAACAACTATTTTGTTATACATGTATAAGTTGGTTTGCTCATTGTCCTGTGGCCAATCCCATGAATCAAAACACCAAGCATACCCGCCATCAAAAATCGATTGTCCGTTGCCAGAATTCAGCATTTCAATTGGTGTCTTACCACTAACATGCATGTTTTGCCAATTTTTATTCGAATCCGCTCTGTCTTTAACATAAGTCTCGCCTTCAGGATCAAAATTCCAATACTCTCTTGCGTCTACTTCCAAGTCTTTAATATCGTTAAATGTTAAATTTAGATTATATCCAGCATAATTATATATTAATACATAATCATTGTCTTCTGTTGTTGGTACTACTTCAATGTTTAAAGTTTTATTCAATGTTTCGTTATTAGTTGATACTACTGAAATCACTGCCTGCCCAACACCAACTATTTTAAATTCGCACCAATTTCCTTTATCATCATTTATTACTTTAATGACATTTGTATCACTGCTACTAAATTCTATTTTGTCCATTGAACCAATTGGATATGGTTCTGCAACAAAATTCAGACCTTCATACATAGAATATGAAAGTGGAAATTCAAAATTATTGCCAGTTGCTGCCGGTTGATGAGACCATCTAACCGTAAAATCTTCTGCCGCTTCATACTTAACTGTGACCAAAGTAGTTGCTTTTATACTAGAATTTATAATAGATGTTGCAGTAATTAAATACTGGCTATCAAGAACTGCGGTATCAAATACTGTTACTTCTCCGCTTGCATTTATACTCACTGATTCAATGTCTGCATCTTCTAAACCAATAATATCCCAAGTGACGGTTTTATAGGTGACATTTTCAGGAGCAAAAATTAATTCTGAAGCTAAAGATAATTTAACATCAATATCGCGTTTAGCAAATATTTCATAATTTTCTTCTGAAAATGTAATTGAATTAACATCTACAACTCCAATAACTTTTACTTTCACAGTTGTTGTTTTATTACCGGCTTTTAAAGTAATAATTGATTCGCCTGCTGATAACGCCTTTAATAATCCAGTACTTGAAATAGTAGCAATATCTTCATTACTTGAACTCCAATTAACCGGAGTACCAACTGGCATAACTTGGGCCTCTAGAATAGTTTCATTTCCAGAAAACATGGCAATTTCATTATCAACTATTGATGCATTTTTAATAACTAAAATACTAACTTTTATTTCATTTTCATCTTCACGACATGAAACCAAAAAAAATGTAAAACCCATAAATAACATAGTAAACATTAAAATTTTTAAAAATCTTTTCATTATTCGTTCCCCTTTTCTCTTATTGTTATTAAATAGTTTGAGAAAACGTTCATTATTTTCTCATAACCGCAATCATTTGGGTACAAACCATCATATAAATATTTATGATGATTATATAAGTTGATTTGGCTTAGTTTATATAAATCCAAAAAATAAATTTTTTGCCTATCACAGATTAATTTTAAAAACTTATTAAACTCCTCAACATATAAATTATTTAAATCGTTTCTATACAAACTTGAACTCCATATCATAGTTGTTTTTGGATATTTTTCTTTAAATTTAGCTATTATATAATTAATCGAGCCATATAAAGTGTTTTTGTTTATTTCACTAATATTTCCTGCAATTAAATTTTTCACAGACAAATGATAAACATCATTTGTTCCTCTTTGAATAATAATTACATTTGGCGTTTCAAAAGTTTCATATAAGTTATTATCAAAATGATCAATTATCCCTACATTTGATAACTTAGCTATGGTACTTCCAGAAATATTATTCTTATAGATTTTTTTAAACCCTAATTTTTCAAAAAACTTGGTTAAATAGTTATCATATCCGTTATTTTCAAAATCAAATATACTATCTCCAATAACCCAAAGAATCTCATTTTTATATATTTTCTTCATACTCTTTAACTAAAACGGATTGTCAAAAAACTATTTGGGCCTATGGTAAACATATTATTTTCATTATAATTAACTCTATCAATGACAATATCATTTAAATCAACTATTTCTGCGTTATTTATTCTCTTTTGGTGCATCACATTAAATTCTTGTTTTACATCTGTCGGATTATAAAATCGCATATATATATAATTGTCTTTCTCATAAATCGACGAAGTAATTACCGAACCATTAACTTTGTAAAACCAATTGTTTAATTTTAAATCGCCACATTGTTTCTTCACAGGAGTTACAATCGTTTCAAAAACAAACTCATTGTAATTATTAATAACCTTGACTTCATCATTTTCAATCACTTGTAAAGCCAGTTGGCCAACCCTTGTTCCGTATTCTGGTAAATTATCAGGTTCAGTTGAAGCTCTTAATAATGAAACTTGCAACTTATTATTGTTAAATCTAAATCCATACTTGTTTTTGGCATATAATGCTAAGCCTAAGCCATTATTTACACCATAAATAATGCCTTGTGAAGCCACATCTTGATTTTTGGATTTATGACCGATAAAACCGAACGGTGTTTTGTATCTTGCTTCTATTATTTCATAGTTGGGTTCGATTATATAAGATAGATTTGGCGTACTAATACCATAAATTCCTTTTTCATAAAAATCTACACTAAACCTTATTTCTAATAAATCCGAATTAGCTTTAAGTAAATACTCAATTAAAATTTTTGATTCATTAAACTCAACTTCATATTTTAAGCTGCTAAATAAGTGGTTTTTAGAATAATCAATTATTCTTGCGTTTTCTTTTATGACCATTTGGCTTCTAAAATCTCCCACAAGCCAAGAAGACATTTTTTGTGTACCGTCTTCTATTAACAAACTAAATCTAGCGTTTTTTAAATAATTAATTCCGTTTTTTAAAAATTTAATCGGCTGAAGTTGATCATCAAATTCAACTTTTATTAATTCGTTTTCTAAAAAATAATTAGATGCTGTCATAGTTCTTTCATAAAGTGGCGGATATTCGATTTCTTTTACTTTAGTTTCCTTCGGTCTTAAAACAATCGTTTCATAGCCAAATGCTTTAATGTTAACTAAAACATAAACTTTATTAACGTTATGCCACCAATAATGATATTTTTGTTTTTCAATAAAGATTGGTGTTTTTTTATTAGAACTATCAAATGCTTCTAAATCGTTAATTTCATAAAAATAATCCCAAATAGGAATTTCTATAACCTTTTTTTGTTCTATTCCTAATTGATTAAATATCACAAATGCTCTTTCTTTTCCGCTGCCAACAGTTTTAATAAACACATTTTGTTGACTATGATATCCTACACCAGCACCGGTTGAAATATCATCAAAATCAAAATCCGTCTTAAAAATTTCATCAGTATTTATTCGACAAGAAATATCTCTAATTGCTTTTGCTGAAATTGATCCGGTTATTGCTTTTGCTTCTTGATAAAGACCTAAAGCATGAAATAATGTTTCTTTCTTGCCGCTTCCCGGTAAAATATCATGAAATTGATTAAATAAAATTTTTTTCCACGCTTCTTCTAAATTATCGGTTTCTTTTCCTGCGATACTTTGAAAATATTCAGCTTGATATAAAAATCTTTCTCCCTCTGCGTTTCCATCTTTAATAAGCGACTCAGAAGTATAACAACCAGTAAAAACAGGGTTTAAATCACCTCTAACAACTTTTATATTGTCTAAAGTATCCAAATATTTAAAAAATTCATCATATCTTCCAAAAACTATTTTTGGCATAATCGGGAATGTTTGCATTTCCATTATTCTATTAATGTCTCTAATAGTTGCACCACCACCGTGATTGCCAACGCCATATACTTTTAAAACTTTATTTAAACCATAGCGATTACAAAAATCAGGAACATGCAAAAAAGCGTCATATTTAATTTCATCAATATACCATTTGGGTTCTCTATAAACTAAGATTTGATTATTGGCCTTTGATTCCCATTTAAATATTGGGATTTGATCAACACCGCGACAATGATAGTAATATTTAATTCCTGCAGCTTTTAATATATCGGGTACATTTTGGTTATGACCAAATGTGTCTGGTTGGAAGTCAATTAACAAATCAGTGTAATCTAAGTTAAAAACTCTTTTCATATATTGCCTAGTTAATTGAATTTGTCTAATTAAACTTTCACCAGAAGGCATATTTTTATCACATTCCACCCAAGCACCTGCGGTTATTTCAAATCGTCTGTTTTTAACATATTCCTTAACCCGATTTAATAAATCAGGACGATATTTTTCCAAAATTTCGAAAACGGCTGTTTGAGATTGGGAAAAAGTAAAGTTCGGAAAAAGATCTAATAAATCAAGCATAGTCTCAATTGTTGATGTCGTTATAGCGACAGTTTCATCGTAACCCCATTGCCAATTCATATCTAGATGTCCATGAGCAACTAAATAAACTGTTTGTTGTTTAGCCACTTTTTCTAATGGAATTAACATTTCTTCAGCTTTCTTAGCGCTCTTTATTGTTACACATTTGTTTTGATGGTGGTCGTCAGCCAATTGTTTAATGGCTTGATTTATAATTTTTTCATATTTGTTATTTGAAAACTTGTTAATTTCAATTGCATAGTCTATTTGCGTAAAAATTCTAATTAAATGGTTATTTAATGCGTTTTCATTTTTGATTTTTTCATAACTTTTTAGATTAATCATAACGTACCTCTTTTATTTTTTCTGATATGTATTGACAGATAGTTTATTTCGGTTTATAATAATGATAACGTTTACATGATTTGTTACCAAAAAATGTTAACGTTTACATTAATATACTAACACGATAAATAACCAATGTCAAGAGGTGTTAACTATGAAATATATAAAAAAAATATTCGTAATATTATTATGTTGTGCAATCATTTTATTAAGTGCTTGCACGAAAAACCAAATCGTTAGTGGTTATGATTACAATCAAGACGGCACTAATACTAATAGTACACTTAGAGTTGTTGGCGGTTGGACTAAAACTGGTATCGGCACCCATTTTCATTCTGGACCAGATGCCGGTCCTGTCATCATTTATTCTTTAGAAGGACTTATGCAATATGTTAGAACTTCTGATAAGTTTTTTTATTTGCTAGCTGAATCATTTGAACACTACAATGATTCGACCAGTATAATTACAATTAGAGAGGACGCTACTTGGCATGATGGTAGCCAATTCGTGGCAATGGATATATTATCTTATTATGCGTTATGCGTTACAGATTTTAGCAAATATACCTTAGATATGGAAGTTGTTGATACAAACCAAAATAACGATTTAACTGACGATAAACAATTAAAAATTTATTGGAAGCCGTGGAAAGAACCGACTGATTATGCTAAGAATATGTTGCTTGCAATGGATACAAAAAATGGTTCTGTTCAATATCAAACCTTTAAAAACTTTGTTGATCGATCGCTAGATTTAATCTACAATGGGCCTGAAGGAGGCAACAAAAACGCTCTTGTCACTGAACAATCAGACAATCAAGGAGAAATGCGTTTAGGAAGACACATCAATCCTGTTTCTGGAGCTTTAGGCTCAATTTATAATGAGTTTAGAGCGTTTGTTGTTCCGGGAGACGGAGCACATTATTTAGGTACCGGACCATATATTGTGGAAATGGTATCCGAAAATCAAATGTTACTAGTTAAAAATGAAAACTACTATTTAGCTGATAAAATTGGTTTCGATAAAATTTTAGCAACCCAGTATTCTAATACTAACCAATTAATTTCCGATATGAAAGCAGGGAAACTTGATTATGTTGATGGAGCCAACCCCGAAGATATTAATCTATCAATTTTAAACAGCAACAAATCAATGGTTTCCTATAAATATTACGATCAAGGGGCAATTGGACTTTATTACAATTTAGAAAAGTCTATTTGGGATGACGATAACGTTAGATTAGCATTTCAATATATTTTTAACCGTGATGCATTAAGAAAAACCGTGATGCCTTATGGTGTTACTTCTTACTTTCCGATGATGATGATGTCGCCCATTGAAGCTAGACAATATATGTCATCAACCGCATATAATATGATTGAAAAATATTCATATGACCGAAATATTGCGAAAGAAAAATTAATATTGGCTGGATGGGAATTTAAAAATAATGCTTGGTATGATCAAAAGGGCACAAGAGTCTCTTTAACAATTGGTTATGAAAATAACGTCACTTTCCTAAAAGTAGCCCAAACTGTCAAGGCGGAATTAGAAAGATTTGGTATTCAGGTAGTCTTAAAAAGCGGTAACGATTGGGCAACTTGGTTTTCAACTGCATCGTCTCCAAACAGTTTATATGATTGTGTAATCGCATTTACTGAGTTAAATACTTATGGAACACATCCTGCCGGATCGATGAAGCACTTCTTTGATATATTACAAGCTCATGTCCTTCATTTAAATGTCGATAGCAACACCGGAAAATTTAGTATACAAGTTGATTTGTTAAATCCAAACAATAAAAACCAAAGTCTAGGTAAAGTTACTGTTTATGATATATATCAAAAACTCTATACTTTTAGCGGCGCTGAGTTGGAAAATTATGTGGATTCAATTATCTTAGGTTATTCAAAATATAATTATGGCGTTCAGTTTTATGAAAACGTAACCGGATCGTACTTTGATGCCAGTCGCGTTGGTGGTCTTCCGTCCGCTGATTTAATGTTTGAAAGTAGAAATATTTTATATTTACCAGAATATTTTGATCCACTTTATAAAGAATATGCTTTATTAAATGTTCATTTTACACAAGCAACAACCGTTGGAAATGGCATAATATATGCAAAAAAATAAAGGATAATATGGAAAAAAAGGAAAGGCAATTTACAATTAAAACAATCTATCAAAAAATTGGGGCTACAATCTATAAATATCGCTTCTTGTTTAGGAGAATAGGCATTGCTTTGTTAACGATTGTATTAGCGGTATTTTTGATTTTCTTTTTATTACGTTTAATTCCTGGAAGTTCAGTCGATTTATTCGCTAGAACTTTAGCCAACCAAAGAAATATTCCTTTTGAAGAAGCTAGAATATTAGCCATTCAAATTTTACAATATGACCCAGATGCTAGTGTTTTTATACAATTTTGGAGTTACATAAAAAATTTATCACAAGGAAATTTAGGACAATCCCTAACCGACCCTAACTTAACTGTTAATATTGTTATAAAAAAGAATTTACCTTGGACTTTATTTTTATCATTAATTTCATTAGCTATTAGTTTTATTATTGGAATCTTTATGGGGTCAAAAATGGCCTGGAGCAAAAAGAAGAAAAGCAACTCCGTTAGAATGGGATATGTAATAGTTTCAAGTTCATTTCCTGATTTTATTTTCGGCTTGTTGATGTTAACTGTTTTTTCCTCAATTTTAGGAATTTTTCCTACCTCAGGCGCCTATGATATGACATTTTCTACACCTGGTTTTAATTTCAAATTTATTGTTGATTGCTTATACCATGCTACTTTACCTATTTTTAGTTATGTTTTTATCCAAACAAGTAGTTGGGCTTTAAGTATGCGAGGTAGTAGTATTAGTGTATTAGGCGACGATTACATTTATGCTGCAAGAGCCAGAGGTATTCCTGATAAAATAATTGTTTCTAAATATTTAAGGAAAAATGCTATGTTACCTTTAATAACTACTCTTGCTATTTCTTTTGCTGCTATATTTGGCGGTTCTCCTTTAATGGAAAATATTTTTAATTATCCTGGTATCGGCCAACAATTTAGTATTTATATTGCTGCAAGAGAATACTTTATGATTTTAGGAATTTTGTTTTTTCAAAGTGTTTTAATTGTTTTTGCAAATTTAATTGCTGACTCAATTTATTCTTTAATTGATCCAAGAATAAGAAGGGGTGTATGATTATGCAAAACATTAAATTATTTAAGCCCTTTATATGGACTTGGAATCAAGCAATTAAACCGTTTTTCAAGTTTTTTTATAGCAATAAAAAAATGGGAGCCGGTTTTACTGTATTATTATTTTTCTTATGTTTAATAATTGTATCAAAGTTTTTACCTTATGATGGCACAACTGATCCATATAATATTTTTATGGCTCCTAGTGGGCAACACTGGCTTGGAACCGATTCACTTGGTAGAGACGTTTTATCAATGCTAATCGTTGGTACCGAAAATGTGTTAACTATTGCCTTTCTTACCGCTTTGTTTACAGTAACATTTGGTACCATTATTGGTATAATTTCTGGTTTTATTGGTGGCGCCGTTGATAAGGTAATTCAAACAATTACAAATTTATTTTTGACCATTCCTAGTTTTCCAGTTTTACTACTATTATCTGCTTTAATTACAATTAAGTCTAATTTAATGTTTGCTTTAATTTTAAGTATTTGGAATTGGCCGGGCCTTTGTAGGGCTGTGCGCGCGCAAATAGTTTCACTTAAGGAACGAGATTTCATTCAAATTTGTAAGGTTATGAAAATGAGTAATTTCCATATTATATTTAAAGAATTACTTCCAAATATTTCATCCTATATAATTGTTAACTTTGTAATGATTATGAAAAACGCTATTATTGCGAGTGTTGGAATTATGATGATGGGGGTTGCAGCTTATGAGCCTACAAATTG
The DNA here is from genome assembly GCA_964603705.1 of uncultured Acholeplasmataceae bacterium. Taxonomy (GTDB): domain Bacteria; phylum Bacillota_I; class Bacilli_A; order Acholeplasmatales; family Acholeplasmataceae; genus CAZRWC01. The sequence continues at coordinate 2,992 of CAZRWC010000007.1, read as the reverse complement.
GGGAGCAATGCTTTATGACATTATGAACAATGCTGCCATGTTTATTCCAAGCGCTATGACTTATGTGTTTGCACCTATATTTTTTATAATTTTATTTCAATTTGCGGTTATTGTAATGGCTAACGGGTTAGATGAAAAACTAAACCCTAGATTAAGAAGGAACTAAAAATGAACTATATTGCAAGTTTTAAAAACGTTACAATTGAATATCAAATGAAACATGTCAATTTAAAAGCGGTAGATAACGCAACTTTAAATCTGGTAAAAGGCAAAATTACTGCTTTAGTTGGTGAATCGGGCAGCGGCAAAACTACTTTAGCTACCGCCTTACTTAACTGTCTGACCGAACCGGGGGTTATAACTGATGGAGAAGTCTTATTTTATGAAAATGACGGTGAACCAATTGATATAGTTAAATTAAACACTACTAATATAAATCAATACCGTTGGATGCAAACCTCAATGGTTTTTCAAGGCGCCCAAAGTTCCTTAAATCCCGTTATAAAAATATTTGATCAATTTTATGAAACTATCAAAGTTCATAAACCAAAAACAAATATTGAAGAAGCCCGAAAAATTGCTCACAATTGCCTAGAAATAGTAAATTTAGACGTCGAAAGAATTTTAGAAAGTTATCCGCATGAATTATCTGGTGGTATGAAGCAAAGAGTAATGATTGCTTTTGCATTATTATTAGATCCAAAAATTATTATTTTAGATGAGCCTACTACCGCACTTGATGTTATTACTCAAGATTATATTTTTTCAATTTTAAAAAAAATAAATCAAGAAACCCACGTAACTATGCTTCTTCTAACCCATGATATTGCGGTTGTTTCTAAATATTCGGATTATTTAGCTGTCATGTATGGCGGAAAAATTATGGAATATGGTGAAACCGAAAAGGTTTTTGAATATATGTATCATCCATATACTAAGGGGTTAATAAATGCTACTCCTTCTTTGTTAAAAAACCCAAATGAATTAAGCCCAATTCCAGGAAATCCACCTAACTTATTAGATATGCCAACTGGATGTGTTTTTCACCCACGTTGTGCAAAATGTATGGAAATTTGCCCTAAAAAAGAACCAAAAGACATAATGATTGATGATGAGCATCTAGTTAAATGTTTTTTGTATTTAAAGGAGATAAATAATGGATAGTTTACTAGTATTACAAGATATTAATATGTCATTTGTCTCTAAATCAAAGTTACTTGAAGGCGAAAAAATGCTTCAGGTTCTTAGGGATATTAACCTAACCGTAGGGCAAGGAGAAATATTAGTTTTAGTCGGGGAGTCTGGTTGTGGTAAGACAACAATTGGAAAAATAATAACTGGTTTATTAAAACCCACCAGTGGAAAACTAATTTTTAACGGACAAAACATTTATCAGTTTTTTCAAAAAAGAAAGAAAATTGAAATTAATTTAGAAGAATATAGAAGCGAATTAAGTAACCTTAACACTTTAGAAAAAAAGAAATTTATAAGAAAAATTACCAAAGATAAAAAAAAGGAGCGAAAACTTGAGCTTGAAGAGTTTGAAAACAGTGTTCAGTTTATTCAACAAGACTCATATGCGGCTTTAAATCCAACGAGAACCATTTATCAATCTTTGTATGCGCCAATTAAAAATAAACATAAAACTTTAACGAAAAACGAAATTAAAAATAACATCAATGATTTATTAGAACTGGTCGGACTCTCGCCTGTTGATCAATTTTTATTTAAGTACCCGCATCAACTATCTGGAGGGCAACGTCAAAGAATTTTAATGGCTAGAGCAATTTCGTTAAACCCGAAAATGATTGTTGCTGATGAACCTGTTTCGATGATCGATGTATCTTTAAGGCTTTCTATTCTTGATTTAATGAAAGAGTTAAATAAAAAGTTTGACATTTCCTTTATTTATATTACTCACGACTTATCAACCGCTAAATATATTGGCTATGAAGGAAAATTAGCTGTAATGTATTTAGGTGAAATTGTTGAATATGGACCTGTGGTTTCAATTATTGATAACCCCAAGCATCCTTATACACAAGCTTTACTTAGTGCCGTTCCTATACCCGATCCAAAAATTTCTAGACATTCCAAAGCAATTAATTTAAAGTCCATGGAGCTTGATAGTTTAGTAAATAGATCAATTGGTTGTCCTTTTTATAAAAGGTGTCCCTACGCGAAAGACGATTGTAATATCGAAAAGATTTTGTATCAAGAAAGAGATAATATTAAAGTTTTGTGTAAATATGTCGACGAGGTGCCAAAATGGAAACTAGGAAAATAAGTATTTTTTTACGACTAATTATGGCCATAACAATAATTTGTATTATTATGTTATTTATCGTAGATTTTTTATCCGCTGAGTTTTACATAATGATAATAAGCGTTATTATAGGCATCGTTATAACGTTCTTCGGTTTCTGGCACTTAAAAAAAATTGCCAAAACTACAACCCAGGACAAGGAGAATAAAAAATGAAAAAAATATTTTTAATTGTAGTTTTATTTACATTCTTATTGGTGGCCTCTTCTTGTGATAAACCTCCCTTTATCAAAGGAGAAGGCCCACAAACTGATATTCATCAAAACGATTATAACAAAGGAGCTATTAATACTATGTACGAAACAAAAGAACCATTAATTGCTGATTATATAATTGACAATTCTTTCGCTGATCCGACTGGTATTTTAGACTCTACTCAAGGAATAATTGATGTTTTAGAATTTTGTAGTCAAAATGGTGGGGGAACCGTTTTTTTGCCCAGCGGCAAATATCGAGTTACAAGAAATATTAAAATTCCTTCTTTTGTTTATTTGCAAGGCGATTATAACGATCCTGAAAGTTCTAATTTCAATAGCAAATATGGCACGATAATTTTAGCAGATGTTCCAATGGCAACAATTGTTACAAAATCACCTTATGTTGCAGATCAAGAAGATATTTATAATAATTTTCCTGCTCTATTCTCGCTTGGAGGTAGCGCCGGCGT
>CAZRWC010000006.1:12778-29190 GCA_964603705.1 uncultured Acholeplasmataceae bacterium | reverse complement strand
TCCTTTACTAAATTATTACCTTCATTATATAACATTTTTTTAAAAACAAGCCCTAAACGCCAAATTTTCTTAATAATATTAAATATCAAAAAGCTATTTTTTTAATTTAAATAAATTAACAAATAGAAATAAAGTCAATTTTAAAGAAAAAAAGACCAATTAAGGTCTTAGTTAAGGGGTTTGTTTTTTTTCTTATATATTGAAATGTTATGTTTTAAAATAAAAGCAATAAAAGCAATAACTTCAGCAGGGATTATAATAATTAAAATAAACCAAGCGTTTTTAATATCTAACATTAAATGAAGTGATAAAAATATTGAAATTGGTATAGAAATTATCACCCCAGATAAGGCAGTAAATGGAATCCATTTTCTTTCCCAAATTAAAGAAAGAATTAAAAACACAATAAAAGATATTGGGACTGCATAGATAAAAGCAAACCAACTAAAAGGTGGGTTTTGAAAAAATATTAATAAAACCCCATAAATAATTGTTGCTAATAACCAAACTGAACTAGTAGATAAAATGGTAATTAATCGCCTACTTATATGTTTTCTTGGTTTTTCAAGATCAACTTTGTTACTAATAAGGTCGTTTAATTCGATTTTATATAATTGGCATAGTTCATATAGAACATAAAAGTCAGGAAAACTTCCCCCCCTTTCCCATTTGGAAATTGCCTTATCGGAATAATTTAATTTTTCAGCTAACTGCACTTGAGTTAGGCCCGCTTTCTTACGATAATAAATTAAGTTATCAGAAAGTTTATCGGTAAGTTCTTTTTTATTTAACATATCATTATTATAAAATTAAATGGCTTAATAATCAAGTTAAAAGAAAGACTCTACTTTTAGGAGAGTCCTATTTCAATTGGTATAGTCAAGATTTTAGAAGTAGAGTAAATTGGCGATAAATCTAAGATAAAATAGGATTAGTATTTAAAAGGAGGATTATCATGCTTAATACAATACATTCATTTGAGTCGGATAAAGACAAAAAAGCTGCTAATTTATTTTTCTTAAAAATCGCGAAAATAATTAGAATTATAACTATACCGCCAGTTTGTGCAATTATCTTGATTACTATACTATATACTAAAACAAGCATAGTCTTTAATAATTGGTATGAATTTATAATCGCAATTTTTACGATCGCAATTATCCCGGTTTTGGCATATCCAGTTCAAAAAAAATTTAATATCATTAAACTAAATAATAAAAGAACCGCTGAAAGAAATCTGGCAATAATTTTTTCGATTAGTGGTTATTTTGGCGGTCTGTTATTTAGTATAATTTCTAAAACCCCAAATTTTCAACAAATTCTCTACATTACATATTTATTAACAGGATTAGGTATTGCCTTTGGAACATTTATTCTTAAAATTAAATTCAGTGGCCATATGGCAGGCATTTCAGGACCGATTATAACATTATCTTATCTCATTAGTTATTATTTTTTATTTTTATATTTAATACTAGCAATTGTTATGTGGGCATCTTTATATACGAAAAACCATACTTTTAAAGAGGCCTCTTACGGATCACTTTTACCAATTATGGCTTTTATTATAGCTAATTTAATCATTTTTATAAAATAGTTTTAGTTCTAATTATACTTCACCAGTAATTTTTGCTATAATTATGATTATAGAAAGAAGGAATAAAATGAAAAACTATCAATCATTTGATTTAATAGAAAAAATATCATTTGAAAGAATCGGTGGAAGCAAAAAAGAGCTAAAAGCTGCCCAAATTATTCAATCAGAATTAAAAAAAGAACAAATCGATTCTTCCTTAGAATCGTTTGAAGTTGATTACCATGAAATAAAAGAAGCCAAATTAGAAGTGATAGAACCATTTAAAAAAACTTATTTAGTAACTGGCTATGGAATGAGCGGCTCAACTGTTGAAGATGGAATAATAGCGCCATTAGTTTATATAGAAAATGGCCTAGAAGTTAATTTAATAGAAGTTAAAGATAAAATTGTTTTAATCAATGGAAGAATGGCTTATAAGTTATATGAAAAATTAATTAAAGCTGAAGTGAAAGGCTTTATCTCTATTTCTGGTTCAGTTTATGATGACATAAATCAAACCGATTTAGAGGAAAGATCATTAAGGCATGGTCATTATCAGCACGGAAAAATTCCTGGCGTAACGATTAGAATTAAAGATGCAGAAGAAATTATAAGCTTAAATGGTACTTTAGTTAAACTAACTTTATTACAAAAAGAAGGAAAAAGAACTTCAAATAATTTAGTAACTACAATTAAAGGTACGAAATATACTAATAATATAGTTGCTTTTACAGCCCACTATGATTCTGTTAGGTTTTCTCCAGGTGCTTTTGACAATGCCACAGGTAGCGCAGCAATTTTAGAACTTTTACGCCATTTTTCTAAAAATCCACCATTAAGAACGCTAAAGTTTGTTTGGTGCGGTTCTGAAGAAATGGGTTTACTAGGTTCAAAAGCTTATGTTCAAAAACACTTAGATGATATCCCTAATTATGAGTTTGTTATTAACGTTGATATGATAGGAGTTATTTTGGGTTATGATATTGCTGTTTGTACGGCTGAGGCATCTTTAGTTGATTATATTAATTATCTAGGTAAAGAAGTTGGTTTTCCGATTAAGTCTAGTCAAGGGGTTTATTCATCAGATTCTACTCCTTTTGCAGATGCAGGAGTTCCAGCAATGAGTTTCGCAAGATTATCAACGGCTGGTGGTGCTGAAATTCATTCTAAAAAAGATCTAACAAAGTTTTTAGATGCTAAAAATTATTATAAGACTTGCCGCTTTATGATTGAATTTAGCAATAGAATTGTTAATTCAATCGTTATGCCAATTCCACGAACCATACCTGAAAACATGAAGTTAGAATTAGATTATTACAATTTAAGAAAAACCAGACCAGAAAAATAAAACGAGAAGAAGGATGCTAAAAATAGCTTCCTTTTTTCATAATTTACTATAATTTCCCTAAATTTAAAACTATTTTTTGAATATGTTATAATTTTTTTAATCAATAGATTATTAAATCGATAATCTTTTATAAAAATTAAAGGAGAAATTAGATGGAAAAATATGTGGTTTTAACCGATTCTTGTTCTGATTTAAATCAAGAAACAATTAATAAATTAAATATTAATTATATTCCACTAGAGTTTAATATAAATGATAATAATTATTTTAATTATCTTGATCAAAGAGAAATAAGTCATAAAGATTTTTATAATTTAATTAGGGAAAAGGCCGTTGGAACAACTTCGATGATTGGGATGATGAGATTTATTGAGTTTTTTGAGCCATATTTAAAAGCTGGTTTTGATATTTTATATATTGCTTTTTCAAGCGGTTTGTCGGGAACATATGATCAAGCAAGATTAGCCAAAAGAGAACTTTTAGAAAGATATAGCGAAAGAAAGATTAATATTATTGATTCAAAGGCGGCTACTTTAGGGCAAGGACAGCTAGTAATTCAAGCCATTAAATTGCAAAACGAGGGTAAAAGCCTTGATGAGGTTAGCAAAGAAATTGAACTTTTGAAAGGAAAAATAGTTCATATAGTAGCCGTTTATGATATGGGGGTATTAAAAAGAGGGGGAAGAATTAGCGGAACAACTGCAGCCCTTGCCTCTATTATGAACATTAAACCGATTTTACATATCAACGATGAAGGACACTTGGTTGCTTTAAAAAAGGCTAGAGGAAGAAAACAATCGCTTAGACTTTTAATAGAATCTGCCCGAGAAAGAATTATTGAACCAGAAAATAAAACAGCTTTTATTGTTCATGGTGATGATGAAGAAACTGCCAATGAAATTGCTGGTGTTTTGAGAAGTGAATTTAAGTTTAAAGAGGTTATAACAGAATATATAGGACCGGTTATTGGCGCTCACTCTGGACCTAATACAATCGGAATAACCTTTATAGGCGGTTTTAGATAAAAGTAATAAGTCTAGCATGTTATAATAGACTTAGGAAGTGATTTGTTGAAAAATTTAAAATTAATCAAAATAGCAACTTATTTAATGTTTTCTTTTATGGTAGGCTTTTTAGTTGCTTTTTTTATTTATAATCAAACATTTTTAAAATTAATCGATAGTTTTAAAATTATTCCTTGGTGGGGTTATTTTTTAATAGTATTTATAATGTTTATGTTAACTTTAGCGCTACATGAATTAACCCATGCCCTTATATTTAGAATTCAAGGAGTAAAAATTAAAGCTGTTTATTTGTTTATTTTTAAGTTTATTAAAAAAAATAAAGTATTTATTCCATCAATTGATTTTAGATTAGCTATTTTAGGGGGAGGCTTAGTTGTTCCTGATTTAAACCCGATAACTAATGAAGAGGAATATAATAAAATTAGCAAAATATTTGCCAAATCTTTAATTGCGGCTCCTATTGCAACAATTGTATTTATGATATTGATGATAATTGCCGACTTTTTTATGATTTTGTTTGTCTCTAATTTATTTGTTTTGGGGGTTTTTACTCTTTCAACTATTGCAACGGTTTTACTATCTTTATTATATATTGCCTCATCAAAAGTTTCGACTGATCAAATTGCAGGAGATTTTGTTGCTCATGATAAAATGTTAAATGATGAATTATTTCGTTTAAATGCGATTAGTTCATATTTAGTTTTTAATAATAAATCTGAAGAAGAAAGCAAGGCGTTTATAAATAATAAAATAATCAACTATTTGCTTAAAAATAATCAAAGTTATAATGCTTTAAATCAAATATTTTTAATTAATCATTTAGCGGATGTTGTTTTTGAAAATGAAATACCTAATGAGATTATTGAAAAACGAGTGTTAAATTTAAATATGAACTTGTTAGCTAAAACAGAAAACGGTGTAGAATTAGGATATTTAATCGTTTTTAGAAAATACCAACTTGGGTTAATTCAAGAAGCATATCAAGATAAAGGCGTTTTAGAAAGTATTAGTAGAAAATCAAAAATTCCTGCTAAAAAATTAAATTATAAAGAAAAAAAAGCCAATCACTTGTTAAATATAAAAAATGAAATAGATTTTATAAATAATCCTAAAAATATTTATCAAGGACTTAACTTTATTTACAAAGGTTTAATTGATTTTATTGAAATAGAGTTTCAAACGAATATAAATTTAAAACCTGGTAAGCAAATAATTGAAGTTAGATATTTTAATAAAATATAAAAGCGACCATATAAGTCGCTTTTTTTATGGTGCCCATACCAAGAATCGAACTTGGATTTTAGCATTACCATTGCTACGTTGTACCATTGAACTATATGGGCCAAAGTGATTATTTCTATTATACAATAAATAGAAAAATAAGTCCAAAAAAAATTACAATAATCAAATTTGCAATTTAAATTTAATAATATGTTATAATTATAGTGTAGTTCGAAACTACAGAAGATATGAAAAGGAGATTAGTATTTAATGACTGGAACAGTAAAATGGTTCGATGCTGAAAAAGGTTTTGGTTTCATCACTGATGAAAACGGAAAAGATGTATTTGTACATTTCAGCGCAATTCAGACAGAAGGCTTTAAAAGCTTAACTGAAGGCGAACAAGTAGAATTTGAAGTTAAAGAAAGCGATCGTGGTCCACAAGCGACTAACGTTACTAAACTATAATTTTAATTTTATTTTAGCAAATAAAAGGGACTTTCATGAATTTGAATTAGCTATTCAATTCATAGTCCCTTTTTATTATTTAAGATTCTGTTTTCAACTATTTATTTTTGGATAATTGATAGGCTTGATTATTTAAAATCATTTCACTAGTAAGTAATCTAAATCTAACAAAATAATCAACATAATTATCAAGTTCTGTTTTTGATAAATAATTATCGAAAAAGTAAACGGATTGCTGGTTAATTTGCCGATCTAATGAAAGATATTTTTTTAAGGAAATAATCATGTTATCAGTTGTAACCATATTGGTTTTTGCATGATATGAGAAAGTATGTTCATCACTTAATAAATTAGTACCATAATAAAATATTTCTTGATTAGCCGCAGTCAGTTCTAAGATAGTTCGATAAATATCAATTTGACTTCTTACAAGTGGTTGCTTACCTTTTATCAAACTTTCTTTTATTTGATAAGGATTGTTAGGGTTATTAGGCTCATCTGGATCAGGATAGTAAATAAAAGCAAACGTCTTGTTAATTTCATTCCAAATTTCTAAATCGCTTAAACTAAAATCGCCTAATAATGTTTTAACATCATTTAAAGAAAAACCAGTTCCATGATCAGCATAAGCAATTAAAACTGTATCAGATAAACTATTAGTTAATTCTACCAAATAACGGATGATATCATCATAAAACCTGCCAAAGTTTAGCATTTTTAAAGTGGTTGAATCGACATTAGGTAGATTGGCAGAAGTAAAAATCGGTTCATCTTCATAAGGGTCATATTTAAAAGGTGTATGAGGGTGGACAGTAATTGGAAATAAATAAAAATTTTCATCTTTATTTAAAGACTGAATCGCTAATGATTTAGTCCATTCAAACAATGATTTTTCTGATAACCAAGGGCTATTTGGGTTAGTCTTATCAAGCGAATTTGGAAAAGCGTTGATTACGTTATAAGGGTTTTTATCAGTAGCATCATCAAAATAATAATAAAGTTCATCAAAAGAAAATAATTTATCATAAATGTTTATGCGATTGTAAAATGTTTTATCATCTGCATGTAAAGATGCAGAATAATAATTATTTAAAGCTTCCGCAAGAGAAATAAAAGTGTATTCGTTTGTTTCAAAATCCCAAAATAAAGTAATTGAGCCTTCCGGTAGTAAACCGGTTTGTGAAGCAAATTCCGCATCACTTGAATGCCCTATTCCGACATTAGTGTAAAAGTTAGATAGATAAAAAGATTTACTTAACAGTTCCTTTAAATAAGGCATAAATGTTTCATCTAAATAAGGCCCGCTTTCATCTAATAAAAAGTGATTAAAAGTCTCTAACTGAACTAAAATAATATTTTTATCTTTTAATATTCCGTTTATAGTTTGATCAGGATTAGCGATTTTTGGATTAATAGCAACAAAGCTAGCATCAGATTCTAATAAAACATTAGAATAGTTTTCACCAAAGATATTTTGATAGATTTGCTTGTTTTTATTCAAACAATCATAGTCTTCTAAAGGCCTTAAATTAGGTTTCTTGATTTTGTTTGGTATTTGGAAACTAAATATTTCATAAAAATAATAATTATAAACTCCAGCTGTTTGAACCCCAAACTGGTCGCTTTCGCTTTTAATTGGCCAGACTTGGTGAGACTGGTAATTTGAAAAAACAAAAGAAAAAAGACTTGTCAAAAGACTTAAAAATAGAATAAGAAAAATTCGAACTGGCCTTTGAGGCGAAAGGTATATCTTGGTATTTTTCTTGTTTTGTTTTTTTAATTTGCGACTTATAATAATAGTAGATATTAATAAAATAACAAAAGGCACAAAAATTAAAAACATAAATCTAGTAAAAAATTCAACTCCAATTTGACTAGCCACATCACCAGTTAAACCGCTGACAGGATTTTTTGCAAAACTCCAATCCCATATTGAAAAAGCTGTTTGATAATGTCTAGTGAAATTAAATAATAAAAATATAAAGAAATTAAGTGAAAAGGTAAATACGGTCAAGACTTTCATTCTAGCAAGCATTGATTTAAAAATCAGAAAAATAATCAGCATAAAAAATAATAAAATACCTAAGTTTCCAACGATGCTAATTAGTTCAGTTCGAAAGGTTCTTCCAAATGTAATTAAGAAACTATTTAATAGTTCGGTTGTTAAAAAGAATGTGTTTAAAATATTTAAAAATAAAAATAAAAATATGAAGAAACCCATCCGTCTTTTATTTGCTTGCAAATATATCACCTTTATATATTTTACTACAAATGCATAAATTAACAAAAAATAAACAAAATTATTATCTCAAAATATATTTTTTTTGAAAAGTATATTTTTAGCTCGATTTTATGTTATAATTATTAAAAGAAAGGCGCTGATAAAATGAACAACATTTTAGAAATTGAAAAGGAAAGTTTCAATGATATAAAAGATAGTCCTGAGTTTGCTAAAAAATTATATGAAATTAATTATGATTTTTCGATTCGCTATACTCATGAAGCAGTTACATTTGAAGGATTAAACAAAGCAACTCTAGAACAAGTAAGTTTAGTATTATCTAACCAAAAAGTAGCCATTTTGTCTGAACGAGAAATTAAAGAAATAAAAAACCATTTCTTAGCATATAAAGAAATTATTGCCTTAGTAAGAACCAACAATTTGCTTGATGAAGAAAAAATTAAAGATATTCATGAAATAATTACATCTGGCATTAACCCAGGGGGCTTTTATAGAAATGTTAACATTCAAATTTATGGAGCCACTCATCAGCCGCCTGATTATTTAAAAGTTTATGACCGGATGAAAAGATATTTTTTTAACTTAAATCAATATTTAGAAGACTGTCTTGATAAAGCAATTTTCGCTCATGCTGAATTAGCTAAAATTCATCCTTTTTTTGATGGTAATGGAAGACTTGCAAGACTTGTAATGAATTATTATTTAATAAAAGCCGGTTATATTCCAGTAAGCATTGATGTTTCTTGCAAAGATGAATATATTAAAGCATTAGAAGATTATAAAGTAAATAAGAAAATAGATTTATTAAAAGAATTAATCATTAAACTATTATTAGAACGATATATGGCTTTAAATCTGCATTAAATTTGTTTTTATAAGTTAAAAGGTAAGAATGATGAAGTATGTAAACTTAGATAAATTTATGACACAAATAGATCCGTTTTATTTTGGACTAGAAAAACTCCTTTTAACAAAAATGGGTGACTTTTCATTTATTTGGGATGTTTTTCCAGCAGTTATTGTCGGTAAACACCAAATTGCTAGACAAGAAGTAAATTTGGATTATTTAAATATAAATAATATCAAACTATTTAGGCGGCCATCAGGTGGTGGTGCAGTATATAGTGATGAAGGGTGTATTAAATATAGTTTTATTTCAAAAAATAAAACAAAAGATCAAATGTATCAAATATATCTTAATAAAATTAAGGAGTTTTTAGCGGATTATTATAATCTTGAAGCGGTTTTTTCGGGTAGAAACGATCTTTTAATCAATGGCTTTAAGTTTTCTGGCAATGCATATTATCAAACAAAAGATGGAAGTGTTTTGCATGGAACCATTTTATTTGATACCAATTTAGAAAAATTAGTTAATGCTTTAACTCCAAGTAAAGATAAACTTCAATCACAAGGAGTTAAATCGGTTGCCTCAAGAGTTATAAACTTATCAAGTCTTATCCCAATTAGCCGGAAACAATTTATAAAAGATTTTAAAATGTTCTTAAAAAAAGATGAATATTTTTTAAGTTTAGAGGAAGAAAATTTGGTTTTAGACTACCTAAGAATATTTAATTCATTTGATTATATATATGGATTAGAACCTAAATATAAATATACTAAAAGCAAAAGGTTTCATTTTGGAGAAGTCAGTTTAAATTACGATGTTGAAAAAAATATAATTGTTAATTTTAAAATAATGGGAGATTTTTTTGAAAACAAAAATATTTGCGAGTTGGAACAAAGCTTAATTGGAATTAAACTTCAAGACCTAAAAATAGATGTTGAAGTTAACGAATATATAGACAATATGTCAAATGAAGAATTTTTAAAACTATTGAAAGGGTGAAAAAATGAGTGAAAGTGTGCCATATTATTTAAAGTCTACGCCATTATATTCTTTGATGAAAGAACATGGTGGAGTTTTTGTAGAGTATGTTGGTTATTACATGCCAGTAAACTTTAGTAACGGTATTATATTTGAACACAATAGTGTTAGAAATAACGTAGGGTTATTTGATATTTCTCATATGGGAGAAATTAAAATTAATGGCCAAGAAACTATCAAGTTTATTAATTATGTTGGAACTAACAATCTTACAAAAATTTCTAATCAACAAATGCAGTATCAAATACTATGTTTTGCTGATGGAGGAGCTATCGATGATATGATGGCTTATAAATTTAGCGACCAAGAAGTTTTATTGGTTTGTAATGCCGCGAATAAAGATAGTGTTTATCAACACTTATCAAAAGAAGCGAAGAATTTTAAAGTTGAAGTAATTGATGAAAGTAATTTTACTTCTGCAATTGCAGTACAAGGACCAAAGGCCTTAGAAGCGATGCGTTTATTAACCGATTTAGAACCATTGAAATATTTGAATTTTATAACAGTTGATGATTTATTAATTTCTAGAAGCGGCTATACTGGTGAAGATGGTTTTGAAATATATGGCAGTGATAAAAAAATTATTGAACTGACTAAAAAGTTATTAAATCAAGGCGTGATTTTATGTGGTCTTGGCTCAAGAGATACGCTTCGCTTTGAAGCAGGACTACCGTTATATGGTCATGAATTAGCAGACTATATTTCACCAATTCAAGCGGGTTTAAATTTCGCTATTGATTTTAATAAAGAATCATTTATTGGCAAAGAAGCCTTATTAAATGAAAAAAATAATTTGAAACAAAAAATTTATGGTTTAGAACTATTAGATAAAGGCATCGCAAGACAAGGTTATTTAGTTTTTGATGCTGAAAAAGAAATTGGATTTATTACTTCGGGATTTATGATTCCAGGAACTAAATCTTCATATGCAAATGCGCTATTATCTGCAAACTACAAAATTGGCGATATTGTTGAGATAGAAATTAGAAGTAGAAAAATAAAAGCGGTTATAAGAAAGAAAAAATATATAAATAAATAAGGGGAGAATAAAAATGAGATATTATACGAAAACAGATGAATGGGTTTTAATTAAAGATGGTAAAGCTTATATAGGTTTATCAAAACATGCGGCTGATGAACTTGGTGACATAGTATATGTGGATTTGCCAAAAGTGGGTCAAAGGTTTCGACAAGAAGCTGTATTTGGGGCGGTTGAATCAGTTAAAGCTGCTAGTGATATTTATATGCCAATTGGCGGTACTATAATAGAAATTAATCATGATTTAGAAAATAACCCGGAATTAATTAATGAAGATCCATTAACCAATTATTTAATTGTTTTAAGCGATTTCGATTTAGAAGAATTAAAAACATTAGAAAAAAAATAGAGGTGGAAAAAAATGTTTAAATATTTTCCACAAACAACCTATGACATAAAGCATATGCTAGGTGTTATTGGACTATCTACTGTTGATGATCTTTTTAAAATGGTTCCTAGATCAATCATTAAAAAAGGCAAGATTAATTTAAATAATTCTTTAAATGAAATTGAATTAATTGAAAATATGACGGAAATTTCTAAACTAAATAAATCACTAGAAATATTTCGTGGTGCTGGATCTTATGACCATCACACACCGTCAATCATTCCTTATTTAGTTCAAAGAAGTGAGTTTTTAACTTCATATACGCCATATCAACCAGAGATTTCTCAAGGAACCTTACAATATATCTTTGAGTTTCAATCGATGATTACTAAATTAACGGGACTTTATATTGCTAATGCTTCAATGTATGATGGAGCAACTTCTACGGCTGAAGCAGTTTTGATGGCTTATAATTCTACAAATAAAAATAAGATTTTGGTTTCTGCAACACTAAACCCAAACACAATCGAAGTTATAAAAACTTATGCCAAAAATCATCAAATTGAAATAATTTTAGTTCCGGAAACTAATGGTAAAACTTCACTAGAGTTTATTAAAAGTCAAACTGATTATGCAGCAGTAGTCGTTCAAAACCCTAACTATTATGGTTTAATTGAAGATTATCATAACTTTGCCGAAGTAATTCATAAGGAAGAAGCGTTATTTATTATGAATAATGACCCATCAACTTTAGCTGTTATTTCATCACCTGAAGAATTAGGAGTTGATATAGCGGTTGGTGATGGCCAAAGTTTAGGAATTCCTCTATCTTTTGGTGGACCTTATGTCGGATATTTAGCTACTACAAAAAAACTTATGCGTAGAATGCCTGGAAGAATTGTTGGTGTTACAAAAGATATCGATGGAAAAAGGGCATTTGTTTTGACGCTACAAGCCAGAGAACAACATATCAGACGTTGTCGAGCAACTTCAAACATTTGTTCAAATCAATCATTAATGGCCTTATGGGTAACGGTTTATTTATCTTTAATGGGTACGGAAGGTTTAGAAAAAGTCAATGAAATTTCTTATGTTAATTCTCATTATTTACACGATAAATTATTAGAAACTAATTTGTTTGAAAAAGTTTATGACGAAAACTTTTTAAAGGAGTTTGTTTTAAAAGCTAAGTTTGACCCTAAACTAATTGAAAGGAAACTAATTGATAAAAATTATTTATTTGGCTTACCTTTAAATGATAATCGGGTTTTATTTGCAGTGACAGAAAAATCAAGTATTAAAAAAATAGATCTTTTTGTGGAGGCGATTAAAAATGTATTATAATAAATTAATTTTTGAACTTTCTCAAAAAAGTAGAATTGGCCATGATTTAGTAACAAATTCCAAGCAATTAAATAAATTACCTAACAATTTAAGAAGACAAAACCTATTAACTTTACCAGAAGTCACTGAACCAGATGTAGTTAGACATTATACCAACTTAAGTCAAAAGAATTTTGGAGTTGATACCGGTTTTTATCCGTTGGGTTCTTGTACAATGAAATATAATCCCAAAATTAATGAAAAGCTTGCTAACTTAGATGGTTTTCTTCATATACACCCTCTAGCACCAGAAGATGCAGTTCAAGGATCACTAAAAATTATGCATGAGACAACCTTAATGTTAAACGAATTAACAGGGATGGATTATTTTTCTTTAGCACCTTTTGCTGGGGCCCATGGCGAGCTTACTGGCTTAATGATAATAAAGAAGTATCATGAGCTAAACAACGATTTAAAACGGACTAAAATTATTGTTCCAGACAGTGCTCACGGTACAAATCCAGCAAGCGTCGCGATGGCAGGTTTTGAAACAGTTGAAGTTAAATCAAATAAAAATGGAACTGTAAATATTGAAGATTTAAAAACCTTATTAAACGATGAAGTAGCAGGTATTATGTTAACTAACCCCAATACTTTAGGTATATTTGAAGTCGATATTTTAGAAATTTCAAAATTAATTCATAAAGCGGGTGGACTTTTATATTATGATGGAGCGAATTTAAACGCTTTGTTAGGTCAAGCTAAACCAAGAAATATGGGATTTGATGTTGTTCATCTAAATGTACATAAAACCTTATCCACGCCACATGGTGGTGGTGGGCCTGGTGCCGGTCCAGTCGGTGTAGTCAAAGAATTAATTGATTATTTACCAGGACCAATTGTTAAAAAGAGCGAGGATAAATATGTTTGGTATTATCCGAAAAAATCAATTGGTAGAATTGGTTTGTTTTATGGTAATTTCTCTGTTATTTTAAAAACTAACTCTTATATTAAAACCTTAGGAGCCGAAAATTTAAATAATATTGGCTATTACTCAGTTTTAAATGCAAATTATATTAGAAAATCATTGGAAAATGATTATTTAGTCGCCATTGACGATATTTGTATGCATGAAGTGGTCTTTGATGGATTGGTTGACAAATCGACCAACATAACGACCTTAGATATTGCAAAAAGATTACTTGATTACGGGGTACACCCGCCAACTACTTATTTTCCATTAATTGTTAAAGAAGCTTTAATGGTAGAGCCGGTGGAAACGGAATCTTTAGAAACATTAGAACACTTTATCGATATTATGAAGACTATTTCTAAGGAAGCAAAACTAACTCCTAATTTATTAAAAGAAGCACCGCATAATACAATTGTAAAAAGATTAGATGAAGTTGGGGCGGCTAGAAATCCGCTAATAAAATTTGATGATCTAACTAACGACTAACTTGTTAGTTTTCTAAAAAAACTTATAGATATAATATCTCTAAAATGTAAAGATTAATAATTTAATTGTAATTGTCTTAAACAAATTATTAAAGTTTTCTTTTTTGGAGATATTTTTCTTTTTTATCATTGTTTTCTGCAATTATAAAATTAGATTATGATATAATATTAAAGGTGATAACTTGGAAACTTTTAAATATCAACTAACAAATTTTATAAGATATGCTGGCGACGCCTTTTTTTATCCTTTTTTAATTTATTATCTTCATTATATTGGCCTTGATAATAGTCAATCGGGTTTAATTTTGATGATTATGCCTTTGGTTGCAATTTTTATAAATCCGATTTGGAGTTTATTTTCTAAAAACGTCAATTATAATCGTTGGTTTTTTAGTTTATTAACTATTATTGAAGGGATTGCGGTAATTTTTTTAGTTCATGCTCAAGCAAGTCTTACTTTAATAATTTTAGCAATTATCCTGATTGCTGTTGTTGGACAACCGATTTATGTGTTGCTTGATTCTTTTACCGTTACCTATACTAACCAAAATAAAATTGAATATTCAAAGATTAGAGTTTTAGGTTCTATTTCTTATGTTATTTCATCTGTTTTAACTGGATTTATTATTTATAAAGAAGGTTATACGGTTTCTTTTTATATAGCGGCGGCCTTAATGATACTTAGCGGTTTAATTTTACTTTCAGCCAAACCTCTAGACTTAAACAATGGATTAGAATTAAATGAGAAAAGCAATTATAAGACGTTGTTAAAAAATAAAGATTTTTATATTTTTGGGATATTTACGATTTTATCAATTGGAACCATGTTTGCGGTAGATACCTATGTGCCGACATTTTTTAAAGATATATATCATGTAAATGAAATGCATTATGGATTTATATTTGGCTCAGTAATATTAATAGAAGTAATTTTTATGTTATTGCTAGCCAAATTTGGAAAAAAGATTAAGAAACATTATATCTACATTATTATAGCTTTATCCAATATTATTAAATATATAATTTTTATAATTGGTGGACCTTTATGGCTGTCTATTATTGGAATTCTTTTTAGAGGAGTTTCGATGTCTTTTTATCTGTATTTGTTTATATCAACTTTATCAACAATAGTTGAACCTAAAAATTTAACGTTAGCAGCGATATTAATAAAATCGATTGATGCGTTTTATAAAGCGGGTTTAATAATTTTAGGAGGTTATGTTACAAATAATTTAGATCATTATTTGATTTGGTTTTTATTAGGTTGTATTTTGAATTTTATTTCGTTGTTTTTTGTAAAATATAAAAATAACCATCCAAATCAAATTGTCATTGAAAATATGGTAAAATAATAATATGGAAAAGTTTGAAATTGGAAAAATTAATTTTCTAAAAGTACTTAGAAAAACCGATATTGGATATATGCTTGAAAATAAGCTTCATGAAGAAGTTTTTTTGCATAATAATGAAACAAATTATTTAAATATTAAGCCAGGTCAAAATGTTAAAGCTTTTTTATATTTTGATAATAAAGGCAGATTAGCTGCTACTTTATATGAACCCATCTTAACTTTAAATGAAATCGGATTTTTAAAAGTAACCGGCATCAATTCTAAATTAGGAGTATTTTTAGACAATGGCATTAAGAAAGATGTTTTGCTCTCAAAAGATAATCTAATGAAAAATCAAAATATGTGGCCTGAAATTGGTGATCAATTATTAGTGAAAATAATCTTGAAAAATAGATTATTAGCAGAATTTACATATCCTAAAAACAGACCCACAACTCAATTGGAAATTGGACAATCATATCTTGGAACAATTCAAAAAATTGAAATGGCAGGAATTAAAATTCTAACCTATGACTTACATGAAGTTTTTGTTAATGAACATCTTTTAAGAGGAAAATATCGATTAGGCCAAGAAGTAGAAGTAAAAATTACTTTTGAAACAAATACTGGTTATAGTGGGTCATTAATTGCCAATAAAGAAATAACTATGATTGACGATGCCAAATTAGTTTATGATTACCTACTTAAATATAAAAAAGTTAGTTTAACAAGTGAGTCCAGCCCTGAAGCTATTAAAGAAGTATTTAATTTAAGTAAAAAAGCTTTTAAAAGAGCGATTGGACACCTTTATAAAGAAAGAATTGTTGATTTTGTCGATAACAAAACAATATTAATAGGTGAATTAAAATGAAAAAAGAAAAATTAGTTGAAAGTATTACATCAAGAGAGCAAGATTTTGCACAATGGTATACTGACTTATGTTTAAAAGCAGAACTTATGGATTATTCATCAGTGCAAGGATTTATTATTTATCGCCCCTATGGCTATGCAATTTGGGAAGAAATTCAAAACTTTCTTAATCGAAAATTTAAGGAAACAGGTCACGATAATGTTTATTTTCCTTTATTAATTCCAGAAACCTTATTTCAAAAAGAAAAAGACCATATAACTGGTTTTGCGCCAGAAACAGCAATTATTTCCCAAGTAG
>CAZRWC010000006.1:0-12768 GCA_964603705.1 uncultured Acholeplasmataceae bacterium | reverse complement strand
GTTTGTAGATTACCTATAAGGAATTGAAACAAAAAATTAGCTGAAAGTTTAATTATTAGGCCAACTAGTGAAGTACTATTTGCAGAACATTTTTCTAGAATTGTTAGATCACATCGTGATTTACCATTAAAATATAATCAATGGTGTAGTGTGGTTAGATGGGAAAAAACAACAAGACCATTTTTAAGAGGCAAAGAGTTTTTATGGCAAGAAGGTCATACCGTCCATGCAACTAAAGAAGAAGCGATGGAAGAAACCTTATTAATGTTAAATGTCTATGAACAAATGGGCCGCAATCTATTAGCGATCCCTTTTGTAACAGGACTAAAAACTGAAAAGGAAAAATTTGCTGGAGCCGAAAAAACTTATTCGATTGAAGCTTTAATGCATGATGGAAAAGCCTTGCAATCAGGAACAACCCATTATTTTGGAAATGGCTTTGCTAAAGCTTTTGATATTTCTTTTCAAGATGATAGTAATGAATTAGTTTATGCCTATCAATCTTCTTGGGGTGTGTCAACTAGACTAATTGGAGCAATTATTATGGTTCATGGTGATGATGAAGGCTTAGTACTCCCACCTTATGTGGCACCGGTTCAAGTAGTAGCTATACCTATCGCCTCACAAAATGAGATAGTTAGGGAACATATAAAAATAATTGATAATATTTTAAAAGAGACAGATTTAAGATATTTAATCGATGATTCTGATCGCAGACCAGGCTGGAAATTTTCTGAATATGAAATGAAAGGAATACCAATTAGAATAGAATTTGGGCCTCGTGATTTAGAAAATAATCAAGTAACGATTGTTAAGCGAAATAATCGCGAAAAAATATCTGTCAAAATTGAAGAACTAGGAATCAAATTGCCGGAGTTGTTAGATTTAATTCATGAAGAGATGTTAGCAAAGGCCAATGAACACCTTAATAATAATCTTCATACCGCAAAAAGTTATCTTGATTTTAAAGAATTGTTAAAAAAAGGCGGTTACATTAAAATGAGCATAAATCAAGCGGCCGAAGCAATTATAAAAGAAGAAACTGGGGCAACAGCCAGAGTAATTTTAGAAAATGAACCGTTGATTACCAAACTATGTCCTGTTACAAATGAAGTAGCGGATTATACAATTTTATTTGCAAAAGCATACTGATCAAGATTAAAAAAGATTCTTAAAGTATTAAAATAACTTGTTTTTTTCAACATATTTTGTTACATTACCTATAAAATATGTTATAATATTATATATAAATAAAACTATTATGGGAGGGCTTTTATGAAGGAATATCAAACAAAGCAAATTAGAAACATCGCAATTATCGGACATCAAGGAACTGGTAAAACTTTTTTGTCTGAAACAATGCTTTTTTTAACAAAAGGGATTGATAAAAAGGGAGAAGTTGAGAAAAAAACAACTGTCTCAGACCACTTACCTGAAGAACATGCTAAATTTAGCAGTTTATCAACAAGTTTAATACCAGTAGAATTTAATGGTTATAAACTTAATTTTTTAGACACACCTGGAAACGATGAATTAGTAGGGGATTTATATGAGGCCCTTTCGGTTGTTAAAGGTGTTGTAATTGTACTTGATGCAACTAAAGGTGTTGAAGTTGGAACTGAAAGAGTTTGGAAAGAAGTTAAACGCAGACACATACCATCGATTATTTTTGTAAATAAAATGGATAAAGAAAACGTTAAATATGATGACGTTTTAAATCAAATTACGGAAAAATTAGGTTCTCAAGCTGTTCCGATGATGTTGCCAATTGGTAAAGAGGAAGATTTTGAGGGATATATTAATATAATTGAGAAAAAAGGTTATATTTTTGACGGTAAAGGGAATAATAAAGAAGTTGATATTTTTGAAGATAAAATGTCTAGAGTTAACTCTTTAAATGAAACCATTCTTGAATCAGTTGCTCAATCTAGTGAAGAATTACTTGAAGTTTATTTTTCAGGCGAAGAATTAACTAATGAACAAGTTAATTCAGGATTAAAACAATCTATGATTAGTGGTGAATTAACACCAGTTTTGATTGGTAGCGCAACTAAAAATGTTGGTATTACAACATTAATGCAAATGATTGTTGATTTTATACCTTCAGCAGCTGATTTAAAACCACTAAAAGGTATTAATCCAAAAACTGAAGTAGAAGTTACTAGAGAAACTAATGATCAATCACCTTTTTCTGCTTATGTATTCAAATCATTAGTTGACCCGTTTTTAGGAGTTATTAACTTCTTAAAGATTAATTCTGGCACTTTAAAAGCGGGGCAAGAAGTTTTAGTTGCTAACTCTTTAGATACAGTAAAAGTAGGCTCTATTTTTACTATGAAAGGGAAAACTCAAATAAGTTTACCTGGTGATATTGCTCATGCTGGTGATATTGTTGCAACTGCAAAAATTGATCTTGAAACAGGTCAAACTATTTGTGATCCAAAGGATTCGGTTTTATATGAACCAGTTGTCCTACCAACACCGGTAATTTATATTGCGGTTGTTCCTAAAAATCGTCAAGACGAAGATAAAATTTCTGGAGCTCTACAAAGATTAAATGCAGAAGATCCAACTTTTGAAATTAGAAGAAATAAAGAAACCAGCCAACTATTACTTGGTGGTCAAGGGATGACGCATTTAGGATTCATCTTAGAAAGAATGAAAACTATGTTTAGAGTTGATGTTGAATTGGAAGATCAAAAAATTGTTTATCGTGAAACAATTAAAAGAAAAGTTGAAGCTGAAGGAAAACATAAGAAACAATCAGGTGGCGCCGGTCAATTTGGACATGTGTTTATTCGTTTTGAACCATCTGAAGAAAATTTTGAATTTGCACAAGAAGTCTTTGGCGGTTCTGTACCTAAAAACTACTTTCCAGCAGTTGAAAAAGGTTTAATTGAAACATTTGAAAATGGGCCTTTAGCTGGATTTCCAGTTGTTAAAGTAAAAGCCACTTTATACGATGGTTCATATCACCCAGTAGACTCAAACGAAATCAGTTTTAAATTAGCTGCCAGTTTGGCGTTTAAAAAAGCTTGTGAAAGCGCCCAACCAACAATTTTAGAGCCAATTATGAGAGTCGATGTAACAGTTAAGGATCTTTATGTTGGTGATGTAATGGGCGATATGAATAAAAGACGCGGTCGCCTATTAGGGATGGAACAAGGAATGGGCGAACAAATTATTTCAGCAGAAGTTCCTGAAGCTGAAATTACCAAATATGCCATTGATTTAAAGGCTATGACCCAAGGTTCAGGATCTTTTACCCGTGAATTTGTCCGCTATGAAGAAGTTCCTGCACATTTAATTGATAAAATTATTCAAGAATATAAAAAGTAATATTACTTAGATTTCCTATTATTAACCGGGTGATAAAATCAATTGTTTGATATGTGGAAATAAAATAATTACTTACAGAAACTTTGATAATATTTTTGAAACAAACTTTGAGATTATTTGTCAACGTTGTTGTAAAAACAAGCCACCACAATATTTATTTAGAGTAATACCGATTGTCGAAGGGCTTATATATAATTATTACCTATTTGATGATGAGAAAATAGAACCTATTTTTTATCAGCAACATTTAAGGAAATATTATTTTATGTCTTTGAAAACAAAAAATACTATTATATACGTGGATCAGTTAACTGAAGACACTATTAAACTACTAAACTATATTCAATTTGGGGATTTATTTCTCATAAGTATAAATTAATGAAGGAGGTTAACTTATGAAAATTGAAGTATTAGGAAAAGGGAATTTTACTCCTGGTCAGCATATTGAAGATTATGCTAATAAAAGGCTAGCCAAAGTTATTAAACTTTTTGGTGAAGATCAAATTAATACGGTACGTGTTCTCTGCAAGATTTATAAGGATCACCATAAAGTGGAAATAACGATTACTGCGGGCGGAAATATTATTCGTGCTGAAGTTGATGGTATCGATATGTATGCAGCAATTGATTTAGCCGTTGATAAATTGGTTAGACAAATTAGAAAGCATAAAGAAAAATTGAGCAGTCATCTTGATAAACAAGGTTATGCTGATGTATTTAAAAATTCGAAAGAACAAGATTTAGATATTTTAGGATTAGAAAAAGAAGTTTTAGCGACACAGCTTGTCAAAAACAAAAAAATCGAACTTAAACCTATGACAGTTGAAGAAGCTTTAACAGCAATGGATTTAATCGACCATGATTTTTATATCTTCCAAGATAAAGATAGCGGGCGAACAAATGTGATTTACCGTCGTGATGATGGGGATTATGCCATTATAGAAACAAAGACTGTTTAAATTAAAAAAAGGATTGCAGACACCGAAAGGTTAACTTGACTGCAGTCCTTTTATTTTTTATTTATTTTTGTTACAGATTTTTATTTAGCGGTTTAAATATCTTTTTTCAACTTCATCCCAATTAATAACATGGCTAAAAGCTGACACATAGTCTGGACGACGGTTTTGATATTGTAAATAATAAGCATGTTCCCAAACATCGATTGCTAAAATTGGAATACCTGTTTTTGGAACATTTTGATTAGCGGTGCTAGTTACACTTAAATTGCCATTTAAATCAGTTACTAGCCAAGCCCAACCACTACCAAATTGTGATTTAGCAGCCGTTTGAAACAAGTTAACAAATTCATCAAAAGAACCAAAGTCACGATTAATAGCCGTAAGTAGATGTCCTTTTGGTCCTAAACCATCATTTTTCTTTAAAATAGTAAAAAATAAATTATGGTTATAAGTTCCTC
Source organism: uncultured Acholeplasmataceae bacterium (assembly GCA_964603705.1). Lineage (GTDB taxonomy): Bacteria > Bacillota_I > Bacilli_A > Acholeplasmatales > Acholeplasmataceae > CAZRWC01. Next base: position 8,012 of record CAZRWC010000006.1, on the reverse strand, counting down.
CGCCATGGTTGATAACCTGAGCGCGTATATCTTCAGGAATTAATTCAGGGTTTTGTAATAATTCGAAAAGTGGGTTTTTAATTTCAGGATACTTATCTAAAGCCGCATTTAAGTTATTTACATAAGCTTGATGATGTTTTGTGTGGTGTATTTCCATGGTTTTTGCATCAATAAATGGTTCTAATGCATCATAATCATAGTTTAATTTAATTAATTCGTATTTCATATTTTTTTCCTCCTTCTAAATCATATTTATAATATCACTAAATAAGCCATAACACAAATAGAAGGCTTATTTAGAAAATTGACTGTTTTTTTTGATGACTTAGAAGATTAAAATAAGATTTTAATTTTTCAAAAAATCTTTATCAATGTTTACAACAAGCGTTTTATAATTTTTATAAGTTACTTTATAACCAGGTAATTTTTTAATTTTGGCTAAATATCTAACTTCAGTATAATCTACCATAATATTGGCTGAATTTTTTTCTGATGAATAATATGCAGCGAACATAGCTGCCCTTTTTATATTTTCTTGGGAACGGCTACCTTTTAAAATTATATGACCACCAGCACCAGCTTTAATATGAAACCATAAATCTGATTTTTGAGCTAGGTTGGTTAATATATATTCGTTTTGAATATTATTTTTCCCAATTAAAATTTCGCCACTATTTACTTTAATAGATTGTATGTGAGGAACGTTTTTAGTTTTTTTATTTCTTAACTCTTTTGATCTTGGTTTAAAACCAAAATCTAATAATTCTTGTGAAAAGTCTTTTAAATCATCGCTTTCAGCTAAAGCTAGAAAAGTTAAATAATCATGAAATAAATCAATTTTGTCATTGATTTTATTTAATTCAGATTCAAGTGGTTCGAACGACGACTTGGCCTTTTTATATAAAAGATAAAAATTTTGGGCATTTTGGTTTAAAGTAATTTTGGGATCTAGATCAATATTTTCAAATCTAGCATAGGCTTTGTTTAAGTCTAAATTTGATGCATAGATGTTATCGGCAATGGCCTTAAATTTTAAATTTTCTTTATTTTGCTCTAAATTAAACTCTAAATTTTCTTTACGCTTTAGAAAAGTTGACAATTCTTTATTAATAAACTTTAAATATTCATTTTTAGGTGTTTGTTTTTCAATTTCAAGATCTTGCAATAAAAGACTTAAAGTGTCATAACTTTTAACTAAATCATCACCAAATAAATTAAAACAATAAAATTGGTTGGTTTTTAAATTTTTAACAGGATCAATTTTAATAGTAGTAAGTTTGATTCGGTGATTAAATAAATATTTAGCTAATAATGGTGAGATGCCTTCGTATCTTTTTACTAGGTCAAAAGATTCATAAATTTCTAGATAAGAAAGATTATAAAAATTTTCTTTATTAGATTTAAGATGTTCAAAATTAAAATTTGGTAAGATTGTTCTTGAGTCTAAAGCCGGATTTTTTTTATAGGCATCGATTACTTTATTATCATCTGTGATTAAAATTAAATTCAAATCCTTACCAAAAGCTTCAAACACTAAAGAGATTGGCTTTAAACCACTAATTAAGTCATTTGTCAGAAAGGAGAAGCTAATAACACGGTCAGTGCCTAATTGTTTAATATCGGTCAATTTAGCGCCTTCTAAATTTTTCTTTAAGGACTTAAGAAACTCGTTTGAAAAATCGTTAATATATTTATCACTAAGATAAAAATAACCTTTATTTGAAGCGACATTAAAAACCAAATATTTTTTACCTAACTTCAAATAAAAATGATTTAAAGAAGAATAAACTCTATCGACTCTTAAGTTAAGAATATCAGGCATAATTTCGGTGATTAAATTTTTAATAAAAAAGCCATCAAAAGACATAAAATACCTCAATTAAATAATACCATAAAAAGATTTTTTTATAAGAATTTTTGGTTGAAAACGCTTTATTTATTGTTTTAAGTTTACACAAGCCTTTAAATAGTTTATAATATATTAAATAACAGGAGGCACTTATTTGAAATTAAATGAAAGCGGATTATTAATAGTTATATCCGGACCGTCAGGTGTAGGAAAAAGTTCTGTACGTAAAGCACTTTTTGATATGCCTAACAACAATTTAGTTTACTCAGTATCAATGACGACTAGAAAACCTAGAGAAGGCGAAAAAGAAGGGGTAGATTATTATTTTGTTGATGAAGAAACTTTCTTAAAAAACATTGATGAAGGTGCGTTTTTGGAGTGGGCTAAGTTCGTTGGAAATTACTATGGAACACCTAAATTCGAAGTTGATCGCTTAATTGATGAAGGAAAAGAAGTTGTTCTTGAAATTGAAGTTGACGGAGCATTACAAGTAAGAAATAAAGTAAAAGATGGTGTTTTTATATTTTTGGTTCCACCCTCAAAAAAAGATTTAATTAATCGAATTGTTACAAGGGGAACAGAAGATAATAAAACTATGAATGAAAGAATTGAAAAAGCAGAAGCTGAATATCGATTAGCTTATAAATATGATTATATAGTGGTAAATGATGATTTACAAAATGCTGCTGATAGAATTATGGCAATAATTAGAGCTGAACACGCTAGAACTGAACGTTCAATTCATAAATATATTGAATTGTTGGAGGAAAATAATAATGAATAATAAAGAAGGTTTACGATACCCATCGATTGATGATTTACTTGATAAAATTGATTCAAAATATAAATTAACCTATGCGGCAGCTAAAACCGCCAAGTTAATTGAAGAAAAAGAAATTGAAGTACCTAATCATAAATCTGTTAAAACAGTGGGAATCGCATTAGAAGAAATTCTTAACGGCCAAGTTATAATTGATTTTAATAAATAAAGTTAAGAAATTTTAAAGTAGATAATTAGAATTTTAAAAGGCGTCATACTTTTAGTATAAATGATGCCTTTTTGTTATTTTAATCAATATAGTTATTTATTTTTTTAATAGCCTAGCTTCTATTAAATGATGCAAAGATAACTATAATGTCATAAAACAGTATTAAAAAGAATCAATCAAGACTAGTTTTTCAAAACATCTAAAAAGAAAAGCTTTTGTTAATGTGGTAAACTAGAATAGGTGATATTTTGGATATAAATAAAAAACTAGAGCTTTTGCCAAATGCTCCTGGTTGTTATCTGATGCATGATAATGAAGGAAAAATTATTTATGTGGGAAAAGCTAAAAATTTAAGAAAACGTGTTAAATCTTATTTTATTGGAGCACATAATGAAAAGACGATAAAACTAATTAGTGAGATTCGTGATTTTGAATATGTGATTACTAATAACGAGCAAGAGTCTTTAATACTTGAAATAAATTTAATTAAAACTCATCTTCCAAAATATAACATAAGATATATAGATGATAAAAGTTATCCTTATATTCAAATTACTAATGAAGAACACCCTAGATTAATTGTATTAAGGACTAATAAATTAAATGAACGTGCTTTCGGTCCATATCCTAATGTTTATAGTGCAAGAAAAACGGTTGACCTATTAAATAAACTATATCCACTTAGAAAGTGTAGTAATTTACAAAAAGAACCTTGTTTATACTATCATTTAGGTCAATGTTTAGGGGCTTGCTTAAACCAAGGGCCAATTGACTACAAACCTCATATAAAAGAAATTACTCGCTTCTTAAAAGGTGATAATCAAGAAGTGATTAATAAAATTGAAAAAATTATGATTGAGGCTGCCAATAATTTTGAATATGAAAAAGCCCAAGAATATAAAGAAATGCTGGACCATATTAAACTTACGACCGAAAAACAAATTATTTCTTTAAATGATTTAAAAAATAGAGATTTTATCGCATATGTGAGTGATGAAAATATGATTGCGATTGAAATAATGATGATGAGAAATGGTAGTATTATTGATTCAAAACAAGTGGTTTTTAACTATGTAGGGACAGCCGAAGAAGCAATTTTGAGTTATTTAGATCAATTATATGAAACACAAGTGTTTGTTGATGAATTAGTTTTTTCTAGCAATTTTAATTTAGAAGAATTGAATTTGCGTTTTAAAAACAAAGTTATCATTCCTAAAATAGGAGATAAGAAAAAGATTTTAGATTTGGCTATAAAAAACGCTGAAAACAATTTAGAAAATTATTTTATTTTAAATCAACATAAAAGTGACAAGAAATTAAAAATCGAAAAAGCGATTAAAGATTTATTTGGTAAAAATTACAATCGAATAGAAGCTTTTGATAACTCGCAATTATTTGGAACAGCCCCGATTTCAGCCTTAATCGTCTATCATAATTATGAATTTCAAAAAAAAGAATATAGAAAATACCATCTAAATTCAGCTCCTAATGATGATTATGAAGGTATAAGAGAAGTGATTTATCGCCGATATTACCGCCTATTGATGGAAAACAGCCAATTACCTGATTTAATTATTATAGATGGTGGTAAAGGCCAAGTAAGTAGTGCAGAAGAAGTTTTATCTAACCTTAACATTAAAATTGATGTTATAGGTCTGAAAAAAAATGCTTACCATTTGTTTGAATCGTTAATTTATCAGGGAAAAGAAATTAAACTTAAAAAAAATGACCCTTTATATCATTTTTTTGCAAGTATATCCGATGAAGTTCACCGTTATGCAATTAGTTTTCATAGAAGCATCCGTACGAAAGAAAACTATAAATCTCCTTTAGACAAAATATCGGGGTTAGGTCCTAAAAGAAAACAGTTATTGTTAAGAAGTTTTAATAGTATCACAGAAATTAAAGAAGCATCTTTTGAGGATTTAAGAAAATTAGGTTTGCCAATTAAATTAATAAATGAAATTAAAGAGGTTTTAAAATGAGACATATTGTATATGATGTTGATATGGATAATAATGTTTTCTACATTATTTTAGGATCGAAAAAACAAGCATTTTATTTAACTAAAAACTTATCTAAAACGTTTGGTGATTACATTAAGCGTGGTTATTTAATAGATTTTGAAATAGTAAATAAGTTTAAAAAAATCGGACAAACTAAAGCGATTCAAGTCCATCACTTTACTAAAATAAAAAGTTTAAACCCCGAGTATACTTATTATGATTTAAGCCTTTTGAAAGTTAAAATGGCTGAAGTCGTCAAAAAATATAATTATTATCTTTTCTTGGATTTTGAAATGACCATGCCAGGTTATAAAAAAGGCCCCTTTCAAACTGAAATTATTCAGTTCGGAGCCTATTTAGTTAATAAAAAACGAGAAGTTATCTTAACAAGAGATTATTATATTGAGCCTATCAATACTGATGGAATAAACAAAAGAACAAAGAAGTTTTTAAGTATCGATGAAGTTGAGTTTTTTCAAACAGCAAAAAAATATCGTTATTTTTATGATGATTTAAAAGAGTTAATGACTACATATAATCCAATAATTGTCACATGGGGTAAAAACGATCGAATGGTGCTAAAAAACTCTTATAAATTAAATAATTTGAAACAAATAACTAGAGATAGACAATTTATTGATTTGTTACAATTACATAAAGATTATTTCAATTTAAAAAACGATTTAGGACTATTTAACGCTCACATGCAATATTATCCTAATCAATATTTAGAACAGCAAACTCATGATGCCAAAGATGATGCTTTAGTAATGATGGAAGTTTTCTTCGGGTTTATGGAAATAATGGATAAAGAAAATAATCAAATTAAATAGTATGAATATTACGAATAACAATTGTAATGATTGGTTTTCTTTGTGTTAACTCCATTATTTTGGTTTGAATAAGTTCATTTAATTCTTTTTTGATAAATTGTTCGTTAAATAGAGTTGGTTTTTCCAACTCTTTTTCTATGTAATTTTTAGCAATTTCAACAAGTTCATCAGTAATTTCTGTTGAACCTCTTAAATAGATAAAGCCCCTTGAAACAATCGTAGGTTCAAGCAATAATTTTTTATTATCGGCATCAATTGTTAAAACTACAACAAACATTCCCTCTTCAGATAGAAGTCGTCTTTCCCAAATAATGGAACTGCTAATATCTCCAAACTTTGAATTATCAACATAAATATCGTTTGCAGTTACGTGTCCAGCAATTCTTAAACTGTCTTTAGAAACCGCCGCAAAATCACCATTGTCCATGACCAAAATATTATTAGGGCTTACCCCGACATCAATAGCCAGTTCTTTATGTTTTTTTAACATACGATGTTCACCATGAATTGGTATAAAAAATTTTGGTTTTGTTAAACTTAACATTAATTTTAAATCGATTTGGGATCCATGACCTGAAGTGTGGGTATCAGCTAAAGGACCGTCAACAATAACTTCTACACCCAAACGGTATAAAGCATTAATGTTTTTATTAATTCCTTCTTGATTTCCCGGAATAGGCGAAGAAGAAAATATTACAGTATCCCCTTTTAAAGCCTTAATCTGACGATGTGATCCACTTGATATTCGACTTAGGGCCGCCAATGGTTCACCTTGGGAGCCGGTAACGATTAAAGTAATTTCATTCATTGGATGTTGATCAATCGCATCCGAATCAATAATTGTTCCTCGTGGAACCTTTATATAACCGCTTTGTATACCGATTTCGATTGTTTTCTCCATCGAACGACCAAAGACAGCAACTTTACGATTATTAGAAATTGATGCCTCAATAATTTGTTGAATTCTATATAAATTAGAGGCAAAAGTTGCAATAATTATTCTTCCTTTAATTAAGCCAAATAATTCAGTAATGGAATTACCAATCTTGCTTTCGGATTCGATTAATTCTTCTCTTTCGGCATTAGTGGAATCGCTTAATAAACACAAAACCCCTTCTCTACCTAACTGAGAAAGTTTATCAAATTCAGTCTGTGGGCCGACAGGTGTTAAGTCAATTTTAAAATCACCGGTATGAAATATAATACCAGCTGGCGTTTTAAATACAATACCATGTGAATCTGGTATAGAATGGTTTAAACGGACAAATTCAACAACGATATCATCAAATTTATAAGTGTAGTGACTTTTATAAACCTCTATACGTGGCATTACAATATTTTTAAATTCATTTAATTTATGTTCAATTAAATCTACCGCAATCCCGCTTGCATAAATTTTAGGAATATTAACTCTTTGAATAAGATAAGGTATAGCACCAATGTGGTCTTCGTGGCCATGGGTAATAAAAAGACCCTCAATTCTATCTTGATTTTGTTGTAAATATTCAAAATTAGGTATTACATGACTAATGCCTAATAAACTTTCGTCAGGGAACATAAGACCAGCATCAACTATAAATATTTTTTGATTATATTCGATTAGATACATGTTTTTACCGATTTCGCCAAGTCCGCCTAAGGCTAAAATGCCGACTTCATCGGTTTTTAAGATAATGTTTTTCATTTTTCCTCCTAGAATCGTATTATTCGCATTTATTTTACCAAAAAAATGTGTAATTTGTAATCAAAATACTTTTTAAAAAACTTATATAATTATTAGATGATATAATGATAACGAGGTAAAATATGAAAAAAATTTTTATTTTTGATGTGGATAATACCCTAGTTGATTCAAAAATTGGTAAGGTTCCATTTAAAACTGAAGAGCTGATCAAAAAACTTTATCAAAAAGATGATGTAATTTTAGGCATTGCAACTGGTCGTGGGCCAGGTAATATTGAAGAAATTGTATCAATAATCGATTATTTTGATATTTTAATTTTGGGTAACGGTTCTTATGTAAGTTATAAAAAGGAAATGGTTTTTGATAGTCCTTTTTCATGTTTGCACATCAAAAAAGTTTTAGATAGTGCTGAAAAATATAATATTACAATTGGAGCAACCGGAAAAAAGACATCTGCATTACTCAAACTGACTGATAATATTTATCAACTAAGAAAAAAAGAGGCGATTATTAAGATAGATTTTTTTAAAAACGAACCAATTTATCAATTATGGGGAGCAAGTAAATCGGAAAAAGATTTAAACAATTTTGTTAACTCGCTAAAATTTCTTGATTTTTACCATTGGAGTCTTGGTGGGGTTGATTTGGTTT
>CAZRWC010000005.1:27912-29758 GCA_964603705.1 uncultured Acholeplasmataceae bacterium | reverse complement strand
GGTTTGATGGTATATCATAAACTTTTTCAACTAAAGAATCTTTAATTAATTTTTCAACTAGTGAAGCTAGAAAATATTCGTTTACTAATTTGACCTCAAGTTTTTGTGGATGAATATTTACATCAACTAATTGATAATCGGTTTTGATTTTTACAACCGCAATCGGATATCTATTAACCATAATTTTACTATGATAACCATTTATGACCGCTTCTCTTAAAATATAGTTATTAATAGAGCGGCCATTAATATAGATATTAATACTTCTTTTATTAGAAACAGTATTTTGAGGAGAAACTAAAATTAATTCAATTTCAATTTTTTCAATTTTTTCATTTAAATAAACTAGGTTTTTAGTAAAAGACTGGCCATAAATTGCTTGAATTAAAGCTTTTGGTTCGTTAATTCCATAGGTGCTTTTTATAACTTTCCCATCCATAATTAAAGTCATTCTAATTTGGGGATGTCCAATCGCAAGTTTATCAAAAACTTCCATAATGGCTCTTCTTTCGGCTTGTTCACTTTTAATATATTTATAGCGAGCTGGCATGTTATAAAACAAATTTCTAACTTCTATAAGAGTACCTTTGTTAACGGTTGCTAACCCTTCACTATAAAATTCACCACCATGATAAATAACTTCATAGCCGCTAGAATCATTTTGTCTAGAAGCGATTTTCATTTGACTGACACTAGAAATTGCTGGAATTGCTTCTCCTCTAAAACCTAGCGTCTTAATCGCGATTAAATCATCTTCTTGATAGATTTTGGAAGTTGCATGCCTAAAAAAGGCTTCTTTTAAGTCTAGTTTTTCCATGCCTTGCCCGTTATCAACTACTTTAATTAAATCTAGTCCATAATTGATAACTTCAATAGTAATTTCAGTTGCTTTAGCATCAATTGAATTTTCGACTAATTCTTTAACTATTGAAGCGGGGCGATCCACAACTTCTCCAGCTGCAATTTGATTGGCGATTTTTTCTTCTAATCTTTTAATAATTGCCATAATAACCTACTTTTTAAGTTTATTTTGAAGACTTTTAATCATGATTAAGGCTTCTAATGGTGTCATTTGATCGGTATCGATATATTTTAAGTCATCAATTACTTGTTGCGTTATTGTATCAATTACGTTTATTTCTTCTTGATCATCTAAAACATCTTGATAATTAAAAATATCAACGCTAATTTTTGATTCTTTTGACTCTAAATTTTTTAAGATTTGTTCGCTTCTTTTTAACAAAGATGCCGGTAAGTTTGCAAGTGCCGCCACTTGCAATCCATATGAGCGATCAGATTTCCCATATTCAACTTGATAAAGAAAAATCATTTTGTTGTCTTTATTGGTCGCCTTTACATAAAGATTGGTTAATCTTTCTAAACTATTTTCTAAAATTGTTAGTTCATGGTAGTGGGTTGAAAATAAAGTTTGGGCCTTAATTTTTTGATGAATGTACTCAATCATTCCTTGTGCTAATGCCATACCATCATAAGTGGCTGTTCCTCTGCCTATTTCATCAAATAAAATTAATGAATCACTAGTAGCATTTGATAATGCATCGTTAGCTTCAACCATTTCAACCATAAAGGTTGATTTGCCACCTGCGATATCATCAGACGAACCAATTCTTGTAAATATTGCATCATATAGCGGAAAATTAGCTTCATCAGCAGGAACAAATGAACCTATTTGCGCCATAAAAACGATTAATGCAAACATCCTCATATAAGTCGATTTACCGCTCATGTTTGGTCCGGTAATTAAAAACATCTCGCCTGGTTTCATCATTACATTGTTTTTAACAAAGTCAGTTGTTCTTTCAACAACCGGATGTCGCCCTCCGAT
>CAZRWC010000005.1:0-27812 GCA_964603705.1 uncultured Acholeplasmataceae bacterium | reverse complement strand
TCAGGAGTAATAAAGCGTTCTGAGTTAACTAATGTTTGCTTTCGATCATAGTTATATTCTGGTAAAACTAAGTTCAAATTTGCTTTTGAAATTTCAATATAGTAACCAAAAACACTAGTATACCCAACTTTTAAATTTTTAATACCGGTCTTTTCTCTTTGGTTGTTTTGAAATGATTCAAGCCATTCTTTACCATGACTTTCTAGATATTTTAATTGGTCTAATTCTTCATTAAAACCTTCTTTAATAATTCCGCCTTCTTTTATAACTAATGGTGGATAATCAACAATAGCTTTTTCCAACAATTCGTATAATTCTTGGTGAGTATCAATTTTATTGGCAAGCGTTACTAGTTTTTCATCATTAGTTTTTATTAAAATATCTTTAATTTTAGGTATAATATTTAAACTGACTTTTAAATTTGCTAAATCTTTAGCATTAGCATTATTTAAACTAACTCTACCTAAAATTCGGTTAATATCATAAACATATTTTAAGTGTTCCGATAAATCAAATGATAATGTTGGGCTAAGTAGCGCTTCTAGATAATCATATCTTTCATTTAATTTATCAACATCTTTTAATGGTTGATTAATGAAGTGTTTTAAAAGTCTTGAACCCATCGCAGTTTCGGTTTTATCCAGCCAATAATTAAGGGTTGTTTTTGGATTGTTAGTATTAGACTCTAATAATTCCAAATGTTTTTTAACTAAGTAATCTAGTTTTAAAATTTCCTCTTGTTTTTCAATTTTAAAAGCCATTAGATGTTCTAATCTAGTTTTTTGACTTTCAGTTAAATAACTGATTAATTGACTAGCTGGTCTTTTTAAATAATTTGGTAAGTTATTAACAATTTTATTATTTAAAATTAACTTAGCAGGAATGACTGTTACTAAGATATTGTTTTCTTTTAAGAAAGCATTGATTTCTAAATCGTATTCGGTATTTAAGACTACCTCTTTAATCTCTAGCGTTAATACTAAGCCTAAAACGGTTTTTTTGTCTAATCCATAAGTCAAATAAGACTCACCGGTTGAAATATCAACATAAGCTAAAACATAGCCAGTTTCAATCATGCCTAAATAAGCAACATAATTATTTAAGGTTTCAGCCAAAATACCTTCATCAATAACTTGTCCGGGAGTAATTAATCTAACTACTTCTCGATCTACTAACCCCTTACCAGGCTCTGAAGTTTGTTCGGCAATTGCAACTTTAAAACCTTTTTTAATTAATTTTTGCAAATATGGAATAACCGCATGATGTGGTACTCCACACATTGGAATGTTTTCACCAGCCGCTCTTTTAGTTAAAGCAATTTCTAATACTTTGCTAGCAATAATAGCATCATCAAAAAACAATTCATAAAAATCACCCAATCTAAAAAAGACTAGCGCATCAGCGTAGTCTTCTTTAATTTTTAAGTATTGTTCAACCATTGGGGTGTATTTTATTTGTTTCATATAATCCCCCTTGTATATTTTTATTAAAAAATTAAATCAATTAAAACCACAATAATAATTGCTAATAAAACAAAGGCTATCATCCATGACATAAACCTAATAAAACCACCTTCTGATGCATCAGCTGCTTTTTCTTTAACAATTTTATTTTCTTTTTCTTCTTGCTTAAGGTTTTCTTTTAGTTCACGAATATCTTCTTTATAATATTTTTCATTACTATTAAACTGTGCAATATTTAAAATGATTGGTAATAATTCATCAACAACTTCTTCAGATATTTCTTCAGGAACTTCGGCAACAACTTCTTCAATAACTTCTTCTGGGGCTTCTTCAGAAACCTCAACCACTTCCTCAGTTTCAGCTATATCAATTACCTCATCTTCAATTAGAACCTCTTCAACAATTTCTTCTTGGATTTCTTGTTCATAGATATTATCGCCAGAAGGTATAAAGTAGGCTTCTTTGGTTTCTGTTGCATTTGCTAAAATATATTCGATAATTTCTTCTTTTTTTAATTCGATTGAAGCTTTAATATCATTGTTTTTAGCAAATCTTTGAATATGAATGATTGACATTTTGGAAATTTCTTCTTTTAATTCTGGTGTCAATTCATCTCTTTCAATTAGTTTGTCAATAATAATTTGTGCTAGTTGGTCTTTTTTAAGTCTTCTTGGCACATCAACGCCATATTTTAGACCTAAAGCTCTTAACTCAACTAATGTGGAGCTTCTATATAAAATCGGTCTAAAGTCTTCTGGTTTAACACCATCAATTTCCCCTTTTTCATCAAAGAAAACTGTCTTTAAGGAGACATTATATGAAAGAATATCTTTTGGTAAAACTTGAGGCATTTGTTCTGCAGTTTGAATCAATCTTTCAATATCAGAATCATTTACTTGCTTTTCAACCATATAATAAAGTAATTCTTTCCAAATTTCATTTAAATATAGTCTATTTAAACTTGGTGATTCAAAAAACGCCAATAAGTTTTCTAATTGATATTCAGTATAACGATTAAACCACAAAAGACGATAATTAACTTCATCAGCTAATGTAACTCGTTCAGATCTTAGTTCTCTAACTGGCTCTCTTAAGACATTTTTTAACACATTAATTCTTGTAAATCTAGGGACATTTAAACCGATGTTAGTAAAAAAAGCAACAACTTCTTCGGCTGGTAAATAGATTAGTTTATTTACCACGTCATTAATTAAGTAGTCTTGACCTTTAATTATAATATTGGAATCTAAGTTTAATTTTGCCATAAAAAAATACCTCCATTGTTTCTTTATATATACATAATAATATAATTATTATAAAAATGCAACGATATAAATCAATTTTGTGATAAAAGAGTCATTTAAGCCATTTTTCAGTTATTTAATTCTTTATTAATCTCGTTTGTTAAAGTTTCTTTGATAAAGCTCAAAATATCGTTATAATGCTCTTGTAAGTCGAAATACTCTTGAAATAACGGCCTTTTTAAAAAAACCGCAAGTCTTTTTTCGTATTCGTTTTTTAAACCATTAATTTTAGTGTGATTTTTAAGGCTTTCGGCTTTAACTAAATCTCTTTGAAGTTGCTTAATTGTTTCTAATTCATTTTTAATGTAAGGATCTTGATTGATTTTTATTTCTAATTCTTGATAGGTTTTTAAATTAGGATCACTTTTTAAGATTTTTATAATTTCATCTGGAATCATACTAGCTCACCTTTTAAAGACCACGTTTTGGCTTCAGTAATTTTAACTTTAACAATTTTTCCGACTAGTGATTGGTCACCTTTAAAATTTACTAGTTTATTGTGTTCAGAATACCCTGATAAAACATCCGGATTCCCTTTACTAGGACCATCAACCAAAACCTCTACCTCTTGATTTAAAAATCTTAAATTGCCGGTTTTAAAGCCTTTATTAATCAATTCATTAAGGGCAAGCAATCTTCTTTTTTTCTCTTCTTGTGAGGTTGAGTCCTCAAAACTAAAGGCTGGTGTACCGGTCCTAGGTGAAAAAATAAAAGTAAAGCCACCTTCAAAGCCAACCTTTTCGACTAAATCTAAAGTCATTTCAAAATCACTTTCATCTTCAAAAGGAAAGCCGACAATAATATCGGTTGTAATCGAGATACCCGGTACATGTTCTTTTAATAATTTTATCTTTTCTAGATAAACTTCTTTAGTATAATGTCTATTCATCTTTTTTAAAACTTTATTGCTACCAGATTGGACTGGTAGATGAAGATGACTCATAACACTTTTTAATGTTCCCATCGCTTTTATCGTAGTTAAATCAAGATCTTTGGGATGGCTTGTAGTATATCTTATTCTTGGAATTCCCGTTTTATCTAAATCATATAATAATTCACCTAAGCCATAATCAATTTTTAAATCTTTTCCATAGGCATTCACGTTTTGTCCTAATAAGGTAACTTCTTGATAGCCTTTTGAAACTAATTCTTTAACTTCTTGAATAATATCTTCCGGTAGTCTTGATCTTTCTTTTCCTCTTGTATATGGCACAATACAATAAGTGCAAAACTCATCGCAGCCATACATAATATTAACCCAAGCTTTAAATTGGTGATTTCTTACTTGCGGGAGATGTTCAATGATTTCTCCTTCTTTTGAATAAACTTCAATGACTCGTTCTTTATTATAGTAAGCCTGTCTTAAATAATCTGGTAATTTATAAAGATTATGTGTTCCCATTACAATATCAACATAGGGGTAAGTTTTTAATAATTTTTCGACCACGATTGGTTGTTGCGGCATACAACCAGCAACAATTAACAATAAATTAGGATTGGTTTTTTTATATTTAGATAGTCGTCCTAATTCTCCCCAAATTCTATTTTCCGCCTTTTCCCTAATCGCACAGGTGTTTAAGATAATTAAGTCGCTGTCTTCAACCGTTTCAGCTTTTTCATGACCCATCTTTTCTAAGATTCCCGCAATAATTTCTGAATCAGCTTCATTTGCTTGACAACCGTAGGTTTGAATAATATATTTTTTTTCGATTCCTAAATTAACTAAGTCTTTAGGCAGTTTAAAAGAAAGGTGTTCAATCTCACCTTTTCTTTTTCTAGCTTCGCTTAAATTGGGTTTGAAGTATTTGCCGATATCAATATCATTCATAATATCATTACTCTGTAATTTGAATTCTTTCTATTTTTTTGTTGGTTAAGTCGATAATTACGCCATTTAACCATCTTGGCCCATCTGCTACTTGATTACGATCAGATAAACCGTTTATAAATCTAGCGATTATAATATTTTTATCAACGCCAATAATACCATTTAAAGGTCCTGTCATACCAACATCAGTAATATATAAAGTGCCTTTTGGTAAAATCCTTTCGTCTGCCGTTGGTATATGGGTGTGAGTACCGACGATTGCATCAACTTTCCCATCAAAATAATGACCAAAGGCAATTTTTTCAGAAGTTGCTTCACCATGAAAGTCGATAAAAGAATAATCATGTTCAACTTTATTTAAGATCTTTTCAACGACTAAAAAAGGATTTTCCAAACTTAAGTTCATATAAGTTCTTGCTAAAGCATTAATTATTAAAACTTTTTTACCATTATAATTAATTACTTTATAACCGACACCTGGAGTTTCATAATAATTGCATGGTCTAACAATATTAATCGTTTCATCGTCAATAAAACTAATTAATTCACGATTTGAAAAGGTATGGTTTCCCATAGTTATCATCTGGATTCCCATTTCCATAAATTCTTTATAAATTTTTTTAGTTATCCCGCGACCATGGGCGGCGTTTTCACCATTAACAATTATTAAATTAGGTTTATATTGATTCTTTAAATTTGTTATTTCATTTTTTAATATTTCGCGACCGGGTTCACCGTAAATATCGCCTATAAATAATATTTTCATTTTAATCCCTTCTAAGAAAAAGAGGCTTTTGGCCTCTTTAAAGTCTTATTTTGCAATATCGGTTGCTCGTGTTTCACGAATAACAGTAACTTTGATGGTGCCAGGATAAGTCATGTTTTCTTCAATTTTCTCTTTGATTTCGCGTGCAACTTTAATTGCTGATAAATCATCAATTTCATTCGGTTTAACCATAACTCTAATTTCTCTTCCAGCTTGTATTGCATAAGCTTGATCGACACCTGAAACGCTGTTAGATAATTCTTCTAATTTAGTTAATCTTTGAATGTAGTTTTCAACCGATTCATTTCTAGCACCTGGTCTTGCTGCACTCAAGGCATCAGCCGCAGCAACTAAAACTGCAATCATCGTTTGTGGTTCGCTATCACCGTGGTGACTAGCAATTGCATCGATTACTTCTTTTGGTTCTTTATAGCGTTTAGCGATATTAATACCTATTTCTGTATGACTTCCTTGAATTTCATGGTCAACAGCTTTTCCAATATCATGCATTAATCCCGCTCTTCTAGCCAGCAATTCATCTTCGCCAAGTTCAACAGCTAATTTACCCGCTAACATTCCAACTTCAATTGAATGTCTTAATACATTTTGACCATAACTTGTACGATATTTTAGCCTTCCTAAAATCTTAATTAATTCGATATTCATTCTACCAATTCCGGTTTCAAATACCGCTGCTTCACCAGCTTCATGAATTGAAATTTGAATTTCTTCTTGTACCTTATTAACAATTTCTTCAATTCTACCAGGGTGAATACGTCCATCAGAAACTAGTGTTTCTAATGCTTTTTTAGCAACCGCTCTTCTAACTGGATCAAAACCAGAGATAACCGCTGCATTTGGTGTATCATCAATAATTAAATCAACACCAGTTAAAGCTTCAAAAGTTCTAATATTGCGTCCTTCTCGACCAATAATACGACCTTTCATTTCATCAGATGGTAAATCTACCACTGAGACAGTTGTTTCTGCTGCAGTTTCTGCCGCATATTTTTGAATCGCTAGAGATAAGATGTTTTTGGCTTTACTACGCGCTTCATTCTTAGCTCTTTCTTCCTCATCACGAATATATGTAATAACTTCAGTATCCATATCTTCGCGAACTTGTGCCATAATTCTAGCACCCGCTTCATCTTTTGTAATGCCGGAAATTTCAATTAATTTTGCTTCTTGTTCTCTTAAAATTGCATCCACTTTGCTATTCAATTGTTCAACATTTTGGCGATTCTCTTCAAGTTTTTCTTCTCTAATAAGCAATGTTTCTTCACGTCTATCTAAATTGTTAGTACGGTTGTTCAACATTTCTTCTCTTTGATTTAACTTATTTTCTTGTGTGTCTAAAACTTGTCTTTTTTGTCGAGAATCATTTTCAAAATCTTTTTTTAAATCATGAATTTCTTGTTTTGCTTCAAGAATATTTTCTCTTTTAATTCTTTCAGCTTCTTTTGTTCCTTCATCAACAATTCTTTGAGATTCAGCACGGCTTTCAGTTAAACTTTTTTCATGAGTTTTTACTCTTATAAAATAACCCGCTGCTATCCCAGTGCCTAAGGCTAGCAAAATGGAGACGATTAGAACCGCAATTTCCCAAGGTTCCATGTTCAATTCCTCCATTTTCTTTAAATTTATTAAAATATAAATAATAATATTCTTATAATATTATACCTAAATCAATGATTTTAGTCAATTAATATAAAAGCTTGTTTTATGTGAACATCTTTTGCTTTTTTTCAAATAAAGTTGTAATATAGTAAATATACATTGGGAGGTTCTTATGGCAAAAGAAAAAAACGAAAAAAAGCGTTTATCAGAATGGCTTATAAAATATCGATTAATCTTATTTTTATCGTTAATTGTTTTAACAATTGTTATTTTAGTAACTATTGTTTATGCGGGTAACAAATCCATTAGTAAACGGATAAACTTTGCAAAAGATGATAAAACGGCTGCAGAAAAAGTTCATGTTAAAAATTTTATCGATTATAAAGATTTTAAAGACTTGTTAATTAAAATTGAATTTTCAGACCTTACAGCTTATGAAGAAACTAAAACCGATCCGGCAACCGGCGAAGAGGTCACGACTGTTTTAGGTCAAACATACCAATTTAAAGTATCAGTTTCAAATACCGATGTTTCTGAAAAATATGGTGCTTTTAAATTAACTTTTGCACTTCAAGCTGATTGGAGTGACAATCGCGGTTATAGTGCTGAAAGAGCTTTTACTTATCCGGGTTCAACTTATACTATTAATATTAATCATACCGAAACCTATCCACATAAACCACTTTGGTTTGTGTCGGTACCGCGTCCTACCCTCTATATTAAAGTTTCATATACTCCAGTTGATTTGCCACCTGGAATTGATCCAAATTATACACCGATTATTCCTGAAATTGCTTATTTGAAAGTTAATTTAAATGATTTTCCTGATCCAAAAGATTTAAAAGCTGTAAATAGTGTTTATAATTCACTTGCAATTGGTTATGCGGAATCTGATTCTTCATCATCAGTTACTAAAGATTTAACATTGCCAACCGAAATTGATGGCGTTAAAATATCTTGGACATCTAGTGATGAGAGTTTCATCTCCCCTACCGGTGTTGTTACACCATCTACTACCCAAAATCATACCATCACATTGACGGCAAAAATAACTTCAAATAAGGCTGAAAGAGATAGAATCTTTTATGTAACTGTCAAAAAAGCAGCAGCAAATGACTAATAAAATATACAAAGCCAAAGACAAGTATTACTTAAATTAATAGTTTTATGAATTTGATTTGAGGGGATGTTTATAACATCTCCTTTTTTTATTGTTAATTCTTTGTCTAAAAACCGAATAATAGCTTCGCCTTCTAACAAAATAACCAACTCGTTTTCATCTTGATTAAACCAGTCGGTTGTTTGGCCACTAGAAGTGATTCTTTCGACTCTAATTTTAGGCGATGAAAAGATTTCATCGATTGTTTCTTTTGTAAGATCATATTTTAAATTTTTAAAAATATTCATTATTTTCTCCTTAAAATAGCGATTGTTTCAAACTCAACAGTTTCGGGAAACATTCTAACTGGAATTATTTTTTTTAATTCAAACATTTCAAATAATTTTAAATCTCTTGCTAGAGTTTTCACATTACAAGAAACATATAAAACATTTTCGATTTTCGAATTGTTAATTATAGAGATAACACCTTTATCAAGCCCTTTGCGTGGCGGATCAAAAATAATTGAATCTGCTAGGTCAATCACTTGGTTTAAAGTTTTATTAACATCACCTTTAATTATTTTAATATTTTTTATTTGGTTTATTATTAAACTTTTTTTAGCTGATTTGACCGAATCGTCATTAATTTCTAGAGAATAAATTTCTTCAAACTTATCGGCTAAATATATAGAAATTGAACTCATTCCTGCATAAGCATCAATTAAAATTTTTCCTGCAATATTTTTTTTAATTTCATCATATAAAGTTTTTGTTAAATAATGATTAACTTGAAAAAAAGAACCCGGATAATTTAAGAATCTAAAATCACCAATTTTAGTCGTTATATAACTAAAACCATAAATTAAATTATAGACTTTAGATTTTGCTTTTTTACTATCATAAGTTTGATAAATAGATTTTACAAAAGAAAGATTTAATAGTGGCCTAATCAGCGCTTGATTAATTTTTTTATCATCGCTTGTTTTAAAAATCACCATTGCTTCGCATTCACTAGCTTTAATAATAATTTGTTTTAAATTATTCGCGGTAATTTTATTTGTTTTATAATCTTTTGATAAAGCTTCAAGTATTTTATTTATGAGCGGTAAAGCTAATAAATCATGATCAATTTCAACTAAAACATGTGAGTTTTCTTGAAATATTCCGATTTTTAGATATTCATCGTTATTTACATGATAAGTTGCTTTGTTGCGATAATAATTAAAGTTATTATCAAAGATTGAACTTGAAAAGATTACTTCTTTTTTTAAACTTTTTTCTAATGTTTCTTTGGTAATTTTCGCTTGAAATTTGATTTGTTCATAAACTTCTAAATGACTTAGTGGCATATGATCTAGAGTGTCGTTGGAAGATTTACGAATCTTGGCGGTTTGTAATATTTTTAAAACTTCTCCTTCTTGATAGTTGTTATAGTCTTTAATATTTTTAATTGTCGCAGTTTCACCTGGTAAAAGACCTTTGATAAAGGTCACTTTCTCAGCACTTTTAGAAACGCCATAACCGCGATAATCTAAATCTTCACATTCATAAATTATACTCATCATTTCAACTTCTTTCAATTTTTATAAACGAGAAAAAAGTTCTAAATAATTAGAACTTTAAATTTTTAAAACGCTATTTCTTTTAGGATTAATAATTCCTGCATCTTCTTTTAACAAAGCCTTTAAATCCGTATAACTGTTTTCTAATTTATACATCAATTCATCATTATATAATGGCACTACTTGATAAAAGAAAATTTCTTTATTGGTTTTTAATTTCACTTTAAAAGTATTGTGTTTGGTAAAGTGGGGAAAATCAAATAGAAAACTATCAAATTTAGTATTGGGAAATTCGTTACCAACTCTAATTGTATGACCATAACTTAACCAAGTTTTTTGAACAGTCGGATAAGTCATCAAACCTCTTAACCAAGATATCGGCCAATAATTATCATAGTCTCTGACTTTTAAATTCCAATCTTTAGGTAAATACATCAATAGTTCACAGCGGCCAATACCATGATTTCTTTCTTTTTCTGGAACGTTTTTCATTAATTGCGCCCCCATTCCCAATGTAGAAATCACATAATATGGTCTTTTATCGGTTGGATATGAAATCATTAATTCCCGGACTAATCTTTTAGTTTTTCCTTCTTTTAAAAGACGATTAACATTACCAAATGTTTCAACAAAATATTTGATAACCTCTTCTCTTTCTTCTTGACTATATTCTATAACCTTATACTTAAAACACATACCGACCACCACCCTCTTTTAATTATTTAATTAATTTATGTGACCTTAATATCAGATCTAATTCTTCTTGGGTTCCTGTAATAAAACAAGCTAAATGCATTGGGATTAAATTGGTTTTACTTGTCCAAAAATAATAATAATCGCGATCTTTAGTAACTTTTATAATCATTTCATAGTAATAAAAATACTCATGCAAAATTACTCCATAACGATCGATATAGGCAATTCTTAATCCCTCATCATTAAAATTAAACTCCATATTAGGTTCAACTCTTAAAGCGGGATTAATTCTAAACTCATTTTGTTTTTTTGTATATAACATAATATATAAAAAAATCGGTAATGCTGCAGCAATCGTAAATGATAATACACTAATTAAAATATCATCTCTAATTATTAAAAACATTAAAGCAATTAAAACAAACACCAACGATGAAACTAAGCCGTAAAGAAAATCTCTTCTAAAAAAGTAGTGGTTCATTAGTCTGTCGTATAGTTGTTTAGTTAGTTTTGTTTTATTAATAATCACTCTTAATCATCACCCTTATAATTTTCATTTAATATATATAATGTGCCTATACACTTTGGCCCACAATGACTAGAAATTACACATCCCGCTTCTGTACTAATTGGAATTGGTGTAATTAGTTCGTCTAACTTAGCATGAAGATAATTTAAAGCATCAAAAGATTCCGTATGAGTGATAAACATAAAGTCTTCATCAATATAGCCCTGTTCTTTCATTTTTGTAAAGCCACTTACTAATACGTCTAAACCTTTTTCAAGTTTTCCTCTTGGTTTTTGACCGATTTCCATCTTGTTGTTTCTAACTTTAATAATTGGATGAATTTTTAAAAGCGAACCAACAAAATTTGATAATCCGCTAACTCTCCCACCCAAATGCAAATATTTCAAAGTATCAATTACAAACTGAACTCTAACCCTTGGGATAAGTTCTTCTAGTTTAATTGCTATTTCATGAACATTTAGGCCTTGTTCTTTAAAAAGATTAGCTTTTAAGATTAATAAGCCTGAGCCACCTGACAAATTTTTGGAGTCAACTAAAACTACATCACTAACATCATAGCCTTCGTCTTCCAAAAGGTTTTTTGCTAGGTGAGCATTTTCAAAAGTTTTTGAAAAGCCTGAACCAAGCCCTGTATATAAAACCGCCATATTTTTATCTAAAGCTTTTTTAAACCTTTCATAAAAAGCATTTGGTGTTGCGGCATTTGTTTTTGGAAACTCATTAGTTTCTTCAACAAGTTTATACATTTCCCTAGGCGTTAAATTTATACCATCAAGATAGGTCTTTTGATTTAAAGTAACTCCTAAAGCTACAATATCTAAATCGACTTTCTTAACTAATAACGGACTTAAGTCGCAAGTTGAATCACTTATTAACTGTATTTTTTTCATATTTATCTCCTGTGTTTTTTATATTTTGAAAAACTATTATTAAATTTTGAAAAACTAATACCTACTAACTACTTTCAACAACATCAAAGCACTATTTATATTTGTCGCTAATGGAATATTGTGGACATCACAAATTCTTAATAATGCTGAAACATCAGGTTCATGGGGTTGTGCTGTCATTGGATCTCTTAAAAAGATTACTAAATCTAGCCTTTCTTCTGCCACTAAAGCGCCAATTTGTTGATCGCCGCCGAGCGGTCCTGATAACATTTGATGAACTTTAAGACCAGTTTCATCGCTAATCATTTTACCGGTCGTACCAGTTGCAACCAATTCGTGATTTTTGAAAATATCTAAATGATCCTTGACAAATTTTAACATTTCTTTCTTTTTGCTATCGTGAGCAATTAAAGCAATCTTCATATTATTATTTCCTCTTAATATAAATATAACATATTTATCATAATTTAGGTATAATAAAGACGAAAGGTTGTGAATTTATGGGAGTTTTAGGTTTTTTAGAGGTATTTAATTTAAGAGATGAAAGGTTACCAGAAAATTTACAAGAAAAAGTTATTCGCGTTTGGTTACCAGAGAGTTATGATAAAAATAACCGCTATCCCGTTATCTATATGCACGATGGACAAAATCTATTTGACTCATATACTAGTTATGCTGGGGAGTGGGAAGTTGATGAAACGATTGAAGATTTTATTGTTTCTAATCCTGATTTTAAAGGGGCGATTGTAGTAGGAATTGATAACTCAAGTTTTGATCGAATTTCCGAATACACTTATAATCTAAACTTTTTAAAAGGAGAAAAACTAGGTAAGGTTTACATGGACTTTATCGTTGATATTTTAAAACCTTATATCGATACCAACTACTCAACCAAACCAGAAAGAAAATATACCTCCCTAGCCGGTAGCTCAATGGGTGGTCTAATTACTTTTTTCGGTGGTTTAGAAAATCTTAAAACCTTTGGTTCTTTGCTTTGTTTTTCTACTTCAACCCAATTTATTGAAAATTACGAATATAATTTACCTATTTATTTAGCTGGTTTAGATAAAAGAAGATTAAAATCAACTAACTTTTATTTCTATGTTGGCACTGATGATGATGGTGATATTAACTGGCCAAGCAACTTTAAGACTTATCTTTTAAACAATAATGTTCCTTTTGAAAAGATCTGTACAGAAATTGGTTATGGTTTTTACCATAATGAACTTGCATGGAAAATACATTTTAAGAAAGCCCTTAAATGGCTCTATAATCTAAAATAAAAGTCCCGAGGGACTTTTTTTATACATAATCTTTATCAACTTTTAAATCGATGATAGTGTTAATGCTAATTTTCATTTTTGTATCTAAAACTAGGTTTTTATTAATTTCATCTACTTTTTTAATTTTTCCAAACACCTCTTTAAAGTATCCGTCTACATAATAGATAATTGTTACTTCTTCATTAAATTGTTGGGCATAGATTAGGTTTTGATCCATGATAGCTTTTTGATCTTCACTTAAAATTGGTTGGGATCTTTTTTCTCGATTATATTTTAATTCATCTAGCATTTTACCAAAACCAATTAAAGCATCAAAAGGAGCCCATTTAATTATTCCTCGGTCTTTATACATTGTGCCCTCCGATTTGTTTGTTTCTAGTTTTTGCGGTTGAGTGCTTTGTTTCTGAAACTAAACGATTTACAGCATTTTTGCCATAACGCTCTTTTATTTCATCAAGCGTTTGTTTTAACTGGAAATCTTTTTCCAATAATTCGGGGTCTTCAAATAAAGAATATTGATAAATCTTGCTGTCAGTTAAATTAGATAAGCTAATTGCTACTTGTCTAATCGGATAACCTTCATAAAATAAATCAAATAAGTTTAGACATTCTTGATAGATAACTGAATGATGTTTAGTTGGATAATCAAGCGTGGTTTGTCTAGAAAAACCTTTACCATATTCCTTTGAATAACCAATTGATAGATGGATAGTTTTACAACTTTTTTTAGAAATTCTTAAGCGGCTTACAATATCATCGGTCATCTCTAAAATAATCGTTTTTATTTCTTCTGCATTATAATCTTTAAAAAGAGTTTGTCCGATTCCATATGATTGATTTTTAGCTTTTAACAAGTATTTATCAGTAATAGCTGATTGATCAATTCCATGGCAATGATAGTATAATTCTTCTCCCAATATTCCAAATTCTTTTTTCAATTTTTTTACGTCATAATGGGCAATATCACCAATTGTAAATAATCCAAGTTTATTTAACCTTTCTTCCATTCTAAAACCAATCCCCCACATTT
The DNA here is from genome assembly GCA_964603705.1 of uncultured Acholeplasmataceae bacterium. Lineage (GTDB taxonomy): Bacteria > Bacillota_I > Bacilli_A > Acholeplasmatales > Acholeplasmataceae > CAZRWC01. The sequence continues at coordinate 13,740 of CAZRWC010000005.1, read as the reverse complement.
TTCTTAATGGTGTGACTGGCCAAAGTTTTGTAGGAATATCACTATAATCCCACTTAGCAATAAAATCTAAACTTTTCTTTGCGTCTAAATCCATCGCTAATTTGGCAATCAACATATTTGGTCCAATCCCACAAGTTGCCGAAAGTTTTAATTTATTTTGAATTCTATTTAAAATTTCTTTTGCTAATTGATAACTATTAAGCTGATAAAGTTTTAAATACTTCGTAACATCTAAAAAAGCTTCATCAACCGAATAAATATATAAGTCTTCTTCGGAAACATATTCTAAATAAACTTCAACTACTTTAACCGAATATTCTAAATAGGTTTTTAATCTAGGTTTAGCAAAAATAATATTTAAATCTTCGGGTAACTCAAAAATCCGACACCTAGAAGGTATACCAAGTTGCTTTAAATAAGGCGTTACTGCTAAAACAATAGAACCGTCACCTCGCATTTGATCAGCAACTACCAAAGGGGTTGTAAAAGGATCTAGTCCTCTTATAGCACATTCAACCGAAGCGTAAAAACTTTTTAAATCTATACACAAGATTTTTTTATGAATTTGATATTGTTTAAACGTTTCCATATTGCCCCCTTTAGTTGATTTATTATATGATAATAATTTGATCTAATCAATGAAAAAAACAATGAAAATATTAATCATTTTTAGATAAAAAAAGTCTATCAAGTATAACGCTTAATAGACGGATTTTAATCTTTTTTTAAAGTTTTCTTGCTATTTATTTACATTCTAATTAACTTGATTATGAAATTATATTAAACCTTTAAAGCTAAAAAGGTAATACTTTCCACATGAGCAGTCATCGGAAACATATCGATTGGGGTTGTTTCCAAAATATCATACTTTGAACTTAACATTTTTAAATCTTTAACCAAACTTTTAACATCACAAGAAAGATAAATAACCGATTTAGGTTCGTTTTTTAAAACAAAGTTAACAACATCTTCCCCCAAACCACTTCTTGGTGGATCAAAAATAACTTTATCAAAATGTTGTTTGGTTAAATAATCTGTCATCTTAACTACATCACCAGAAATAACTTTAATGTTTTCAATCTTATTAAGTTTAACGGCTTCTTCAGCCGCTTTGACTGCACTATTGTTAATTTCAATTGACCAAACCTGTTTAACGCTATCGGCTAGATAAATCCCAATCGATGCCACTCCAGCATAAGCGTCTAAAATTACATCTTCTTTACTAAAGTTACCTTTTTCTTTAATTAATTGATAAACTTTTTTAGTAACATCATAGTTTAATTGAAAAAAACTTTCTGGTGATAACAAAAAGATTTTATCATCGATATATTCTTTTAAATACCTTGAGCCAAATAATAATTTTTTAGGCCCTCTTAAAGCTTCCCTAGATTTATCGTTATCATTGATTATTTGATAAATACTAACAACTTTATTAGAGATATTAGCAGTTTTAGAAACTAAAATTTCTAAATTGGTTGCTTGTTTTAACACAAAAGTAATTTGCATCTCTCCTAAGGAATTAGTTCGAACTGAAATATACTTGACTACTCCTTTTTTGCTTCTATAATTATAGCCGTAAATTTCTAAATCAGTCATTATTTTTAATATTTTATTAATTGTTAAAGATAGATTAGCTTTTTGAATGACACAATCATTCATATCAAAGATTTGATTGCTTCCTCTAATATAAAGACCCGCAATATTTTTCTCACCATCAAAAGCAACTGGCAAATCGGTTTGATTGCGATATCTATATTCAAAATCACTTTTGATTGTATTATTAATAGTTGTTTTATTGGTGCTCTTTCTAATTTTAGTAGAAAACATGAAACTTAATTTTTCTCTTTTATATTTTAGCGTTTCAAAATAATCTAGATGCTGTAAAGTGCATCCGCCACAAAGGCCATAGTATGGGCATTGTGGTTTAACGCGATATTGTGACTCTTCCTTAATATCAATGATTTTTCCTTCAAGGGCGTTTCTTTTATTAGTAAAAACTTCGGCTTCAATAACTTCACCAGGTAAGGCATAATAAACATAGACTGGCTTATTATCATCATAAGCTAATCCTTCACCATCATTGGCTAATTTTTCAATTTCTATTTTTTTTATCATAATATCCTCTTTAAAGTTATTAAATGTAACTTATTATTATTTTAAAACTAATCCAATGCCTCTATTTCTTTAGCTAATTCTTGATAATAAATTGCTGAAGTTACTATATCTTTAAACTCTGGTGCTATACCGATATAAATCGCCACCCTACTAAGTTTTTCGATTACCATATTATCAAGATTTACAACCGCGTTAACCGCATAAATTCCTACAATTAAATCAACTAACTTATCCTCTAAAACAACCTTTTGCGATCCAATAATTTTTAAATTGTAAATATTAGTTGTTTGATTAAGTCCTTGATTATTTAAAACCGCAAATACCGCTGAATATGGCTCGGTTTGATTATTTTGATTTAACTTATTATAAGCACTAACATCAATGGTAAAGAAATTACCATAAAGAAATAATGACCTTGCTTCAGGACTATCGATATGCCTAAAAAACACATTACCGGTTATCGATTTAGATAAATCAATTTCATTAACCAATGTAGCTGGTATTTGGGGGTCACTGCTAATAATTTGACTGTCGCTAGGTAAAGCCACTATATCATTATGAAGATAAATTCTCACAATTGAAGTATCACTGAAAAGTTGTTTTAATTCTTCAAAATTGTGAGCATTAAAACCAGGTTTGACAGAAACTTTTTCTTTAAGATTGTATTCGTCATTAATAAAATATTTTAATTCGAAATTTTTATTTACAGCTTCTTCCTTAAATTTTATTGCTCTATCATCAATAATTTCAAAATAAGAACTTGGATTTTCGACTAATTTGCCGTCTTGATATAACTCAATTTTAGTAATTTTTATTTCTAAATCATTAAGTTCTTGATAATAAATAACTTCTTTATTGTCAATAATATTTACGATCGAACAATAAAAATTAATGTTAGGATAATAATCATTATTTAATCCCACTTGATTTATTAAATTAGTTTTAGAAATGTTGATAAAGTCACTAACAGCTAATTGTCCAATTGAATGTAGATAATAATTATCAATTTGATAATCAACTTTATACTCATAAAGATTTGTTACAAAATTACTATCGACTCTTTCGGTTACCCTTATATAATAAGTATTTGCCATTTGAAAAGTCAAACTTTGTTTTAACGTATCATCCATTACAAACTCAACAATTTTAAATCCCTGATTAGGACTAACTACTTCAATGGTTGCATCATTTGCAAAAACGTGATTAGTTGCTGTGTTAGTCAAGAGTGTAATGACATCTTGGTTTGAGATAAACGTAGCCGTAATTGACGCATCTCCTAATAAATGATAAGTAAAAATCGGACCATCAACTTCTATTTCAATTAAATCTTGATCATCATATTTTACGTAAACTAAACCGATGTCGTTAAAGGTTGTCGTATAAATTTTTATTTCATCTAAGTATTGATAAAAACTGTGATTTGAACCATCATTAAACATTAAACCTTCCCCTAATTGCACCTCAATAATTATAGGTATAATATCTTCTGGTTTGATTTTTATAGTATTATCTTTAGTCGGAGTATATTCAAAAACACACTGATTAGTAGTTTCATAATTATAAATTTCATCATCATCAGATGCTTTAGCAATTCTATATCCTTGAGGAGCTTCAAAAACAAGCTTTTGACCGATTAATAAATATCCTTCTTCTAAAAAAGCCTTTAATTCTTCTTCATCCAAGTTAATGATATTAACGTTTTCTGGTTTATTGATATTTATTTGATAATGGGTTTTAATCAAATTTTCTTCTAAAATAGTAATAACTAAATTAGAGCTAACTTCCACTTCAAGTGAGACATCGTTAACTTCAATTTCTACATCATTTAATTTGATTTTTCCTAACTTATAATATTTAGGGGCAGTAATAGTTATGGTAGAATTGACCAAATCTGAATTTACATAATAAATTGAATCATATTCGATTGGGAAAATATCAACATTTTCAGGTATTTCAAAGGTAACTCTCGTTCTATCTGGTGGGATATCTTTAAAAGTAACCCTAATATAGGTATCGCCCGTCACAATAAATTCGCCTTGATAACTATATTCGACCGCTTTTTCATTAATGAAGACCTGGTCAATTTGTTGACCTTTGGGAACTTTATTAGCATCAACCTTGAAATCTATCTTAGTGTTTTTTAAATAATTTTCTTCGTTTGGGTTAATAATAAAATTTCCATCATGAAAAACAAGATAACTTTCTATCTTACAGGCGACTAAACTTATTACCAAAATTATAGCTAAAATTAACAAGGGTATAATCTTTTTTTTCATAACTGTCCTCGAATTGTCATTTTTATTACTTTTGACTAATTTATTATACTATAAATAACTGCAAAACGCAATATGAAGTCGTTTTTTATTTTTTTGATTTATAAAATAAAATTAGCGGTATTTCCATTTCTTCTGCCGTTAATCCCGCATGATGACCTTTAAAAGCATCGGAAGGCGTCATTATAAAATACTCGTTACTTTTAGCAATTAAAATATAATCTCCTAAAAATGAGTCGATTTTTCGATGTTTAATTCCAACACCTAAGAGTCCACTTTTAAATAGTTCTACTTTATTCATTAGCAGAAACTTATTAGATAAATATTTATTAAAATAATCTATAAATTTTTGATCCGCGTCCTTTCTTATAAAAACAGTCATAGCTCTTGGTTCAATACTAGGTAAAATTTTAAAAGATTCGAGTAAATCGCTATTTAATAAAGAATAATTTGGTGTAACTTCAACCATTCCATGATCAGCAATTACCATAACAAGAGTATCATCTTTAATATTATTAATTAATTTTTGATAATCAGAATCTAATTTTTTAATTATTTCACTGGCTTCTGCTGAGTTAGGACCATATCGATGCATAGTTGAATCAGGTTCAGTCCAATAACAATAACTAAGTGAAGGTAGTTCATCTTTACTAATTTGGATTAATTTATCGACTTGATCATGAAAACTAGTATAACCATTTAAAACAAAATCAGGAAACAGTTTATAGACATTTAATTTAGGATTAAGACGTTTAATTTGATCAAAGATATCTTCATATTTTAAATGTTTATCACGAAAAGACTCAGTTAAAATGTGGTTTGGATTATAAAAATCTTGATTTGTAAAAACAACTGTATTAGTACTAGTTTCAATATCGTATTGAACCCAGCCTAAATACCCCGATGATATCGGTGGCAAACCTGATAATAAAGCGTTTGTTGCCGCTACGGTCGTGGGCGGAAAAACTGAAGTTAATTTAGCTTTTAAATGCTGAATTAAAAGACTATCTTCATCTAAATGTTTTTTAAGAATCTGATAACCTAAACCATCTAATAATATTAGCATTACATGTTTGGGATTATTACTTAAAGCTTGGTCAATAATTTCGATAGTTTGATAAGAAAATTTTAGATTATAATATTTTAAAAGGCTTTGACTAATATTAATCAAAGAATTGTTATAGTCTGGTTTAAGTAGTTTCATTTTTAATCGCTTGCCATTTACCGCCATTGAGACGGTGGATTTCTTCGGTTGCTAAAAGCCATTTAGCAACACTTTTTGTTTTTGGATAAAACTCGTGAAATTCGCCTTCAACAAAAGTATAAAATCTTGACATGTCAGTGCACATTCCATAAGTTGGTAGATCGACAGATTTAATAAAAAAACTATAGTCTTGATTATCTTTAATCCCTTCAAAAGATAAGCCTTGATGCGTTAAAGTTAAAAGTCCCCTTCCAACAATGTTAGAAGTTTGATCTTTATTTAAATATTTATATTTTGGTAACATCCCTAAGTCGACTTCTTCTTCTAATTTGAAATTAAGATTATCTATTAACTCTTTTTTAATCAAATTGCGTTGCCAAGAAAACCATAAGCTTGGGGTTTCAAAAACAAGCGAATTAGCATCTTTAGAAATTAAATCATAATAAGCATTTAACTCAAAAGCATTATTACAAGCTTGGCATCTTACTAGATTATCTTTGCCAAACATTTGAAATTCTTTTAAACAGTTCGGACAACGATATAAATAGGTTTCGATATTTTTTGCAAAATCAATAGCTTGATATTTAACCTTTTGTGTTTTATTCCAAAGATATTCATCATGAGTAAATGCTTGATTTATAATTTTTTCTATTTCGTGAGGACTTAATTTATTTAGTTCCTCTGGGCTAAAGATTTGCTCAACTACGACATCAACTTTACCAATTCTTTCGTCTAAAGAATATTTAGGAGCCATTAAATAAGCACCTTTAATATTTACATAAATAACCGGAACATTACAATTTTTTAAATATTTTCCTGTACCAATTACAATCGGTTGATTGGTTCCTGCAATCGAACTCATGCCCTCAGGCGAAAATGCTACTACTCCTTTATTTTCTAAAACTCTTTTACTATTTTTAAGAGCGTAATAGTCGGAAGTGAAATTCTTTTTAGGAATTGAATTTGCTAGCTTAAAAATCAATTTTAAATGGGATCGATAAAATTCATTATAACCAACCATAAAATTAAGTCGATGTTTCTTTAAGGCCATACTAACAAAAACATAATCGAAACGCGATAAATGTTTAAAAATAACGATAAAAGGCGGTTTTATATTATTGACATCAATTTTTTCTTTAATTGTAACATTCCACTTTTTTAAATTAGGCTTGACAACGATAGTTTTTAAAATCGGATAAATTACTGATGGTCTTTTTATTCTTCTTTTTAATAATTTTTCATTAATAGTTAGTTTCATAACTCACCTCATATTTAATTAAAATTATTATAACATGAAACGATATATAAATGCCTTAAATATTTAGATGAATATGAAAACTTATGACTAATTAATAATTATTAGTAACTGATGATTGCCGATGTGATATACTAAATATATAGGAGGGAATATTAATGTCTATTATTGTTGATAATATCGTTCGTAAAAAGACCTCTTCGGTCAAATGGGATAAAATGATTGAGATTAACAAAGATGAAAACATGTTGCCTTTTTGGATTGCTGACTCAGATTATCAAACCGCCCCGTGTATAATTGAAACTTTAACCAATCGAATCCAAAACGGAGCTTTTGGATATGGGGTAATTGGTGATGATTATTATGAAGCAATTATTGATTGGAATAAAAACAAATATAAGATTATTTTAAATAAAAATGATATTTTTCCTGAAACGGGAGTTGTAACGGGATTAGCGATTTTAATTAGAGCTTTAAGTAAAGAAAACGATGGTATTATAATTATGTCTCCTGTTTATAGTCCCTTCTTTGATTTGGTTTTAAATCAAAACCGAAAACTTTTAGAATCTCCTTTAATTAATAATAACGGCTACTTTGAAATGGATTTTAAAGATATTGAATCAAAACTACCATTTGCCAAAATCTTAATTGTTTGTAACCCCCATAATCCAGTTGGTCGCGTTTATAATAAGTTAGAATTAGACCGTTTGGTTAATCTTTGCAAAAACTATGGTGTATTTTTAATTAGTGATGAAGTTCATTGTGATTTAATTTTAGGTGATAACCAATTTCATAGTGTTAAAAATTATCTAGATGTCTATAAAAAGATCTCTGTTCTTAGTTCTCCTAGTAAAACTTTTAATGTCGCTGGATTAATTTCTTCATATGTTGTTATAAGAGATGAGGAAACGAAAAACTTGTATCAAACTTATCGCAAAAATCATTTTTATGCACACCAAAATATTTTTGGCGTCTTAGCAACTACTTGCGCATATAATAATGCAACAAATTGGGTTAATAGCCAACTTAAATATTTAACTAATAATTTTAATTATTTAAAAGATTTCTTTGCTAAATACCCTAAAGCGATTGTCACACCAACTGAAGGAACTTATTTAGCTTGGGTCGATTTAAGTTATTTAGGTTTAAGCGGTGATGAAATCAACCAAAGACTTTTAAAAAACCATGTCATGGTTTCAATGGGCTCTATTTATGGGAAAGATTATTCCCAATTTATTAGAATAAATTTCGCCTGTAGTTTGGAACAATTAACCGAAGGATTAAAAAGAATTGAAGAAGCTTTGTTAAAATAAAAAAGGACCTAGGTCCTTTTATTTTATTGCTGTTGGTGTATAACCAGCATCAATAATCGCTTTTTCTATTAGACTGCTTTCAATTGTTTTTTTAGCTTGTAAACTTAGAATTTTATTATCAAGATCAACTTTGATTTTTTTAATGCCTTTAATTTCTTTTAAAGCTTTTTCAATTCTAATTTGACAATGCTTGCAATTCATATCATCGATTTTGTAAACTAATTCATTCATTTTTCTTCTCCTTTTTTTATTTTAAATAAATTAATGGTTAATGCGTTTGTAACAACAAATATACTTGAAAAACTCATTGCTAAGGCCGCTATCATTGGGCTGAGTTTTATTCCTAATGCGGGATATAAAATTCCTGAAGCAAAAAATATTCCGATCACATTGTAGAAAAAAGCCCAAAATAAATTTAATTTAATCGTATTCATAACTCTTTTAGAAAGTAATATAACATTTTTAACATCATTTAAATCGTTTCTAGTTAAAATAATATCAGCCGATTCAATCGCAATATCTGTCCCTGCGCCGATGGCTATTCCAAGATCAGCACTAGTTAAGGCAATTGCGTCATTAACGCCATCTCCTACCATTGCAACAGCGTGTTTTTTATCTGATTGCAAACTTTTAATTACGGCTTGTTTTTCAGTTGGCAAGACTCCCGAGATGACTTTTTCAATACCTGTTTCACTTGCGATTGCCCTTGCTGTTATTTCATTATCACCAGTTAGCATTACAACATTTATTCCAAGGTTTTTTAATTCTTTTACTGCTTTAACACTAGATTTTTTGATTGGATCTTTGACTGCAATAATGCCAATTACTTGATTTTTATCCATAAAAATTAATGGGGTCTTTCCGGTTTTAGCAAGTTGCTCAATTTCCTTTTCCAATTTAATATCTTTCAGACCTAAATCTTTAGCAAAATTTAAATTACCCGCATAAAATATTTGGTTATTAATTTGGCCTTGAATACCTCTACCACCAACTGCTTTGTAATTAGTAGTGTCTAATAAATTTTTATTCTCACTTTTTGCTTTATCAATGATTGATAATGCTAATGGATGTTCGGATTTACTTTCAAGAGCATAAGCGATTTCTAACAAATCTAAATTACTATAATTAATAATATCAACCACTTCGGGACGACCTTCAGTTATTGTTCCGGTTTTATCTAATACTACAGTCTTAATGTTATGGGCTTTTTCCAAACTTTCAGCATCTTTAATTAGTAGACCCAATTGTGCTCCCTTACCTGTTCCTACCATTATTGAAACTGGAGTAGCTAATCCTAAAGCGCAAGGACAAGAAATAACTAAAACGGTAATTCCAATACCTAATGAAAATTCAAAACCATAACCCAAAATCGCAAAAACTATACCTGAAATTAAGGCAAGCCCAATTACTATTGGTACAAAAATGCCAGATATTTTATCGGCTAATTTAGAAATAGGTGCTTTTGAACTTGATGCCTCTTCAACTAATTTAATAATTGTAGCAATCGTGGTGTTTTCACCAACTTTATTTGCTTCAAACTTAATATATCCGCTATTTACAATTGTTGATGAAACAACATTATCATTAACTTCTTTATAAACAGGAATACTTTCTCCAGTTATATTAGCTTCATCAATCGCTGCTTGACCTTCAATAATTTTTCCATCAACTGGGATTGCTCCACCTTGTTTAACGACAACAATGTCACCTATTTTCACTTCATTAACATCAACTTCAACTTCTTCACCATTAATTAATAAAGTTGCTCTTTTAGGTGCTAATTCAATCATTTTTTCGATTGCCGCTTTAGTCTTGTCGGTCGATTTACTTTCTAAAAACTTTCCTAAGGTAACTAATGTTAAAATAACTGAAGCTGATTCAAAATATAAGTCATGATGATATTTTTCAACAAGTACTAAATCTTGAATACCCAGGCCATAACCAATTCGATAAATAGCAAAAATTCCATATAAAACTGCTGCACTAGCTCCAATTGCAATCAAACTATCCATGTTTGGGTGTCTTTTAAATAGTTTTTCAAAACCGCTAATGAAATATTGCCGGTTTAAATATAAAACCGGTAAAGTTAACAAAAATTGACTAAAAGCATAAACTAAAGCATTTTCTATTCCTAATAAAAAACTAGGTATCGGTATACCAATCATTGGCCCCATCGATATATAAACTAATGCTAAAGCAAAAACTATTGATGTTATTAATCTAATTAAAACATTCGTAGAATTACTTGATATCGTTGGTTCAGAAGTTTTTTCACCTTTTAATTTAGCTTTATAACCAACCTTACTAACCGCCTTTAAGATATTTTTTGAATTCAAAACATTATCATCATACTCGATATCCATAGAATTATTTAAAAGATTAACATTTACTTCTTTTACTCCTTCAATCTTGTTAACTGCTTTTTCAACTGCCGCTTGACAGGCTGAACATGTCATACCTTCTATATCATATTTTTCTTTCATAATCTACCTCACTGAAATCTTTTAAACAACTGCAAAATTTCACTTAAAACATCAGTATTTCCAGCTTGAATATTTTCTACCACACATGTTTTCATATGATTTTCTAAAATTAAATTTGCAATGCTTTTACTAGCACTGTTAATCGCTGATAGCTGAATTAAAATATCATTGCAATAGCGATCTTCTTCAATCATTTTTTTAATTCCCCTAATTTGTCCTTCAAGTTTATTTAATCTTGCATAAATGTTTTTCTTATCTTCATCAGTTCTAATTTTCGTTTTTATTTCACAACAACTTCTCTGCATTTTAACGCCTCTTTCTTCTATTAAATATTATACCCCCGCAGGGTATAATTAGCAACGATTATAAATAATATACGCTCTTTCTAAATAAATAACTTGACAAAGGGGGTCTTCGTTGCTAAACTATATAAAATAAAATAAGTACCATTAGAGGTAGCGATGCAGATAAGTATAATAGTGAACAGGCATGTGATGATCTATTAGAAAGGCAACCATCGCCGAATGAAAAACAAAGGCATTTGTTAATCATGGGGTTATTAGAAAATATCGATAACACTCCTACAAAGTAGAGGCGCTAATCAACTAATATAATTTATTTATATTTCTAGCGTCTTCATGATGCTTTTTTTATTTAAAAAATAAAGAAGGGAGCATGAATGACATGCGTAAATTTTATACAGTTTTATTATTTTTATTTGTTGGTATTTTACTAACAGGTTGTCGTGGCCAAAAAGCCTATGATTTTGAGACAAGAGATACTATTATAGTTGGCTTAGAGGCCGAATATGCCCCATACAATTGGGCAACTAGTGTTTCTAGTGATTTTACATTTCCAATTAATGGTAGAAAAGACTTTGCAGACGGTTATGATGTTGCAATGGCTAAAAAAATAGCTGAAGGACTTGGAAAAAAATTAGTTATTAAAGCAATCGATTGGGAAGGTTTAATTCCTGCTGCTGAACGTGGAAGTATCGATTTAATAATTGCTGGAATGACCCCAACTCCATTACGAGAACAAAGTATTTTATTTTCTGATGAATATTATCGTGCTGAACCGGTTATTGTGTTAAGAAAAGATTCTTCTTATACCAATGCAACTAGTATTAACGATTTTAGTGGCGCGAAAATAATTGCCCAAATGAGTACTATTTATGAAACTTTAGTTGAACAAGTCAACGGCGCAATACCACAAACATCACTAAAAGATTATGCCGACTTAAAATTATCAATTGAAAATAAAGGTTCAGACATTATGATTGCTGAATTGCCGGTTGCTATTGGCATGGTTAATAAAAATGATGACTTAACTTATATTAGATTTGAAGAAGGTAATGGTTTTGTGGTTGATACCAAACAAGTAATCGTTAGTATCGGTATGACATTAATTAATACCGAATTAAAAGCAAGAATCGATGCTATTTTAGATCTTATTTCTCACGAAGAAAGAGATTTAATTATGGATGCGGCCATTAAAAGACAATGATTTTAATGGAGTTACCAGCCAAAAATGAATTTTTTAAAACCATTTGGTACCTAATTGTTACTTCCTATAAAACCTTACTAGAAGGCTTAGGGACAACATTATTACTAGCTATTGTTGGAACCGTCGGTGGCTTTTTATTATCTTTTATATTATTGTATTTAAAAACTTTAAAAACCGATCAAAAACGCGACAATGTTTTTAAAAAAATCTTAAAAAAGATTGCTAATTTATTTTCTAGTTTATATATTAATGTCGTTAGAGGAACACCAATGATAGTTCAAGCGATGATTATTTACTATGGATTTTTACCGCTTTTAGATTGGCGACCTTTAACAGCTGGTTTATTAATTATAACTTTTAACACTGCTGCTTATATCGCTGAAATTTTAAGGAGCGGCGTCAATGCAATTGATCCTGGTCAAGACGAAGCTGCTAGAAGTTTAGGATTTAGTAGCGTCCAAGCTAAAAGATATATCGTTTACCCTCAAGCTATCAAAAACAGCTTACCAGCAATTGGAAATGAGTTTATTGTCAATTTAAAAGATAGTAGCGTCTTATTTGCTATCGGAGTAATGGAATTATATACTTCAGGCCGAGCTGCTTCTAGCGCTAGTTTAAGAACGATTGAAGCTTATATGATTGTAGCTGTTATTTATTTAATTTTAACATTGGCTACTACCAAACTAATTGATTATTTGGAAAAGCGAAGAAATAAAGGAGGACTTGAACTTGCGTAAAATTATTGAAGTTAAAAACCTCTATAAAAGCTATAATGATAAAATCATTTTAAATAATGTTAGTTTGGACGTTTATGAAGGCGAAGTTCTGGCAATTATTGGTCCTTCTGGTGGTGGTAAAACCACTTTATTAAGATGTTTAAACTTGTTGACTGAGCCTGATAGCGGGAATATCTTTTTTAATGAGACCGATTTAATGAATCCCAATATCAATTTAAATGAGCATCGCATGAAAATGGGGATGGTTTTTCAAAACTTTAACTTATTTAACCAAAAAAATCTCATGCAAAATTTAGTGCTAGCACCCATTAAACTTTTGAAAATTAACAAGGAAGCCGCCAATCTACTAGCAATAGAGATGTTAACAAAAGTCGATATGCAAGAACATATTGAAAAAAGAGTTGAAGTTTTATCCGGCGGCCAAAAGCAACGCGTTGCTATCGCCAGAGCCTTAATGATGAGGCCTGAAATCATGTTATTTGATGAACCAACAAGTGCTCTAGATCCCGAGATGATTGGTGAAGTATTAAAAGTTATTCAAGACTTAGCAAAATCAGGTATGACGATGGTAATTGTCACCCATGAAATGAATTTCGCTAAAAGATTGGCCGATAGAGTTGTGGTTGTCGCTGATAGTGAAATTGTTGAAATAGGCAGTCCAAAACAAATCTTTAACGAACCTAAATCAGAGATTACAAAAGAATTTCTTAAAAACTTTCACGACTCTTTATAAAATTAACTAAATTTTTCAATATATGTTCAAACATCAAAAAAAACCATTCTATTTCAATATTAGAAAGAAGAAAAAAAGAACATATTCCATTAATAAAGGAATTAAATGACCTTATTTTTAA
>CAZRWC010000004.1:0-30381 GCA_964603705.1 uncultured Acholeplasmataceae bacterium | reverse complement strand
TTTTTAAATATTTAATTAAATCAATTAAATTTGCCGCTTGAATAACCGGAACATGTTCAATTGCTCCGCTTGATACTTTCGCAACCGTTGCATTTAAAGGAACTTGATTTCTAGTTGCAACTACAATAGCATCTATTCCGGCTGCCTCTGCTGTTCTTAAGATTGCCCCAAGATTATGAGGGTCTGATATTTCGTCTAAAATAATTAAGTTTTGTTTTTTATTAGCATCTACTATATTTTCTATTTGAATATACTCATAAGGCTTAACATCGGCAACTACGCCTTGATGAAGCGCATTATTAGTCAATTCATTAAGTTTGTCTTTAGCTACTGTTTCATAGTTGATTTGTTTAGATTCAAGAAATTTTAAAAATTTAAAATCTTTAAATTTATTATCAAGATATAGTTTATAAATTTCTCGTTGATTATAAATTATTTCTCTAATAACGTTTTTTCCATATACTATCATGGGTTACCACTCTCATCTGCATGATAATTTTTAAAGAAGGTAATCACGGCGTTGACAATATTTTTTATCCATCTCCAAATATTGGTTACAAAATACATAATTGGATAGCCAGCTTGTATTAAAACTGCTAATAATAAAATCTCAACCGCACTTAATCTACCATAAGTTGGATTAAACCAACCGGTTTGCCAGAAAGGAACATACTTATATAAATCAGGCGTAAAAATAACTGTAATAACATAAATTGAAATCATACTTAAAAACAATATTTTTCTTAAATTATTAAGCGGTTTTGAAACTTTATATAAGACGAAGAAACCAATTGAAGTTGCTGTCATTGAAATAACTGTCGAAACAACTTCTGGTTTTACAATATTTAAAGGATTTTTAAATGCATAAACTAAGACTGAAGTAATAATAATTGCTAATGCTCCCGGCAAGGCTGATTTAATAATATTCCATAAGAATGTCCCTGATTTAATCGGGTTGTTATTATATTCAAGTGCTAAGAAAAATGAAGGGAAACCAATAATTAACCATTCAATTGGATATAGGTGTCTTGGTTCAAGCGGATAAACCGCGGAACCGGTTTTAAAACCTAGATAAATTGTCATAATTGTTAATAAGATAGAAAACAAGGTTTTAGTTAAAAACAAGGTTGCAACTTTTTGGACGTTATTAACAACTCTTCTTCCTTCAGAAACAACTTTTGGCATCGAAGAGAAATTTGAATCTAACAACACCAAATGAGAGACGTTTTTAGCGGCATCACTTCCAGATGCCATGGCAATCGATGTATCAGCTTCTTTTAAAGCTAAAATATCATTAACACCATCGCCAGTCATGGCGACTGTTTTACCATTGTCTTTCATCGCTTTAATTAAAACTTGTTTTTGATGGGGAGAAACTCTACCAAAGATAGTATATTCTTCGGCTGCTGCAATAACTTCTTTATCGTTAGCGTTTTCTAAACTAATATATTTATGAAAATTATTAATACCAGCTCTTTCAGCAATTCTTGAAACGGTAATTGCGTTATCACCAGAAATAACTTTTATATCTACTCCCGATTCTTTAAAATAATTAACCGTTTCTTTAGCATCAACTCGGATTGAATCTTCTAAAGCAATAATCGCTATCGGCCAGTGAACCCCACTAACTGTATTGTCTTTTCTGATTTTACCTTTTGAATGCGCTAATACAATAACGCGATATCCTTCAGAAGTTCTTTTTTCAACTTGTTCTTCAATTGTTATATATTTGTCTTCTAAAACATATTCAGGAGCACCTAAAATGAAAACGCCTTGTTCATCAAACTCAACCGCACTAAACTTTCTATCACTTGAAAAAGGAATTGTTTCGCTTGAAACCATTTTTTTATCTGAACCAAATCGCTCTCTTAAAGCTTTAGCGGTCGCATTTTCATCTTCAAAAGCATGAAGCATTGAAGAAATAATGTCTTCAACCGGCAAATTGATGCCGCTTTTTAAAGTAAATATTTCCCTAACATTCATCGAACCATCGGTAATGGTTCCTGTTTTATCTAAACAAAGCGTATCAACTCGCGCTAATAATTCAATACAATACAATTCTTGAACTAACGTATTATTATCAGCCAGTCTAATTACTCCGACAGCCAAGGCCATACTAGTAAGTAAAAATAGACCAACCGGCACCATCCCAATCATTGACCCTGCAGTTTTTAAGATTGTATCATTTAAAGGATTTGAACCGATGCCAATTCCTAAAAATTCATTAGGATTAACCGATACATAAAATAACAACAACCCAACTGGAACAATTAAAACTGTTAAGGCGGTAATTAATACTCGTAATGATTTTAATAATTGCGAGTTTGGTTTTTTATATTTTTTTGCTTGTCCCGCTAATTTTTCAATATAAGAATCATGACCAACTGCCACCACTTGAGCAATTACCATCCCCGAAGAAACGAAACTTCCTGAATAAAGTGAATCACCTGGTTTTTTAATAACTGAATCTGATTCACCTGTTAAAAGTGCTTCGTTTAATTCAACCATGTTATTTGATAAAACCACCGCATCAGCAGGAACTTGTTTTCCTGGTAAAACTTTAATGATATCGTCAATTACTACATCATCAACTGATATTTCAAATTCATTGCCATCTCTAATAACTCGCGCGTTAGGAGCCGATAACAAAGTTAAACGGTCGATAGTTTTTTTAGCTTTTATTTCTTGAATAATCCCAATTAAGGTATTAGCCAATATTGTTCCAACAAATAAAAAGTCCGTTACTTGAGCTTTAGCATAAATTAAAGCTATCGCGATTAAAATCATTAAAACATTAAAAAATGTAAAAATATTTTTAAAGATAATTACCGGTATACTCTTAGTACTACCTCTTTTCTTTTTATTAGATAAACCAACAAGCATCCTTTCATGAGCTTCCTGAACAGACAAGCCCTTTTTAGGATCGGGGTTGTATCTTTTAATAACGATATCTTTCTTTTTAGTTTCTTTAACTATCACTTCAGGTTCTTCGGTTACTAAATCAATTTTTTCTTTTGGTTTTAATAACTCTTCGGTCACGATTATTTCAGCGGTTTTACCGACTTTTCGGCTTTGGCCCTTTAATTTTATCGTTTGTGGTGCGGATAGTTGTTCGTCTAGATCGTTTTTCAAATCTATCTTTTCTTTTTTATCCATATCATACCAATCCTTTATCAATAAGTGCTTGACGAAGTTTATCGGCTAACTCATAGTTTTTTTGATTTCTTGCTTCTTGCCAATCTAGATAAATTTTTTTATCACTTGGCTTTATTTTTTCAATTTCAAAACCTAAACCGATTATTTCTAAAATCATCATTAAGGTGTTAATAAGCATTTTTAACTTTTCGAGTTCCGATTCTTTATTAATTCTTTTTTCAAGTTCATAAATTAAAGAAACAATATTTGGAGTATCAAAATCATTATCCATTTTTTCTTTAAAGTCTTTTAAGGTTTCATTTTCTAATGTTTCACCTAAAGTTTCATTATTTAAATCAAGCTTTATCATAGCTAGTTTTAATGATCTTCTAATTTTAATCATAATATTAGAATATTCGGCTAATAAATTAAGTGAAAAATTAATTGGTTGCCGATAATGATGAGCTAAAATTAAAAGCCTGAAACCTAACAAATCATATTCTTTAACTAAATCTTTAACTAATACAACATTTCCAAGTGATTTGCTCATTTTAGCTTTGTCTAGATCAAGCCTTCCAACATGGAGCCAATAATTGGCTAATTCGCTTTGATTATGGGCACAAGCTTGGGCTCTTTCGTTTTCGTGATGAGGAAATTTTAAATCAAATCCTCCCCCATGAATATCGATTGTACCATTAAAAATTTCATGATTCATAACCGCACATTCAGTATGCCAGCCGGGACGTCCTTTACCCCAAGGACTATCGTATTTGATACCTATTTCGGTTTTCTTCCATAAGTTAAAATCTTTAGGATTTTCTTTTAAACTATCAACTTCGATTCTGGCGCCTTCTTCCAGATGCTCTAAAGTTTGATTGGATAGTTGGCCATAGGTTTTAACTTTATTAACTCTAAAATAAACATTGCCGTTTTTTTCATAAGCATAATCGTTTTGAATTAAATTATTAATATATAAAATCATTTCAGCGATATAGTTGGTTGCTAGCGGACTAATAGTCGGTTTTTTGCTCCCAATCATCTTAGTTACCTGAAAATATTCTTCAATATATTTATTAGCGATAACCGCTTCATCTACACCATATTTAATCGCTTCATTAATCACTTTATCATCTAGGTCAGTAATATTTGAAACATAGGTTACTTTATAACCAAGCACCTCAAGATAACGTCTAACCATATCAAAAAAGATAATTGGTCGCGCATTACCAACATGGATACTACCATAAACCGTTGGACCACAAACATACATGTTAATATGTCTTGAGTTTATGGGAATAAATTGTTCAATTTTTGAGGTTAAGCTGTTATATATTTTTAACATATATCCTCCTGTTAATTATAACCGATTATGTTTCTAACTTTTTTGTTTTACGCTTTTTTGAAAGTTTAACTAATGTTTTTTCCTTTAAAACAAAATTTTAATTATTCAATATAAGTTGTTAGTAAGTTAATTATATATTGACTAGTTAGATAGTTGTTTGGTAATTTTTCTAAGATAGTTATTATATCTTCTACATCTTGATTGTTTAAAGTTACGGTTTTTGAAATTAAGATTTTAATATCGTTATTAAGACTTTGATTTATATAATATTTATTATAATTATCAATAATTTCAATATTTAAATTTATAACAACCGCTTTTAAAACCGGTTTAAGTGCTTGTGCTACTATAGCATCGACAAATATTAGTTCATAAAGATGATTTTTAGCATTTTCTATTTTAATTTTTCCTTGATAAACTACTTCATTTAAATCATAGCTACGGCCAAAAAGTCCGCCATAGTTGTTGGTGCGATAAGAATATAAAACTTCTAACTTGGTGTCATCTATTAGTTTGAATCTAAAAGTGTTATCTTCATTAACAGCATACGTTATACCATTAACTTTAATACCGACAATTCCTTGATTAGTTTTTGGGATAATTAAAAGAGATATTTCTTGATTATAATTATAAGTTGATTGCTTATTATCAATTACAAGATCTTCATTTTCCGTAATTTTCAATGGTTTTTCTTGATCGTTTGAGCCATAAATCGCTTGAACTGCTGTTCTTGAGTTTAAAAGGTTAATTTTAATTACTCCTGCTTCTAAAGAAGTTATTTTATCAATACCATCGACTAAAAATTTAACTAAAAGTTTACCTTTAGGTATGTTTACTTTAATTGTTACTTCATCTTTGGTTTGGTAGGAGTGTTGATTTTCTTTTAAGATATTACCGTCATAATAGCCTAAACCCTCACCTTCAAGAATTAATTCTTTAATGGTAGAAGTTTCTTTATTTTGTCTAACTGTTAGATTTGCCTTGCTAATTATTTCTTCAGTTTTATAGGAACTATAGTTTTCTCCACTAATGGTTGCAACCGAATTAAGGTAGTAGTCTTCATCATATAAATAGTTATCACTAGAATAAAAGTTAACGTTTCCTGATTCATAGTGTACTTTATTCATTTTAGCCAAATTAGCGTTATAGCCGCTTACTCCACCGGCTAAAAAGTTATAGTGACTAGCATTATATAAATTAATATTAACATCTTTTAAGGTAATATTAGTCATATGGCCTAAATTATTGGCAATTAAACCGCCAAATTTGGTTTCGCTTGATCCGTGAAGTTTAACTGTATAGGTAATATTTTCTAAGCTAACGTTTTCAATTTTAGCGTTATTTTCTAAGCTTGAACCAATTAATCCGACTTCTTTTTGATTAACATAACCGTCAGAAACTACCTTAATATCTTTAAAAGTTAAGTTCTTGATGGCGTAATATTTTTTAGCCGTAGTTTCTTGGGAAGCTAAATTATTAGAAATCTCACCAAATAAACTGTTACTTTCGCTATTTATTTTTAAGGTAAAATTACTGATGGTTTTATTGTTGCCATCAACTAAGGCATAAAAATCTTTGGTTATTTGGGTTATTTCTTGTCCCCCAAAATCAATGTCGTTTTCTATTTTATAAAATGCTCCCGGCAATTTTTTGATGTTTAAAAAATCTTCAGCGGTTTTAATTAAAAGTGGTTTGCTTTCAAACTCTCCCCCTGATGGGAGGGTTGAAATTTTAGCTTCTTTAATTAAATATTCGATGCCGCCTTGGGAGCCGACGATTTGATAAGTATAGACGGTATCTTTTTCAAGTGAATCAAAATAAAAAGAATAGGTGCTTTTGTTTATACCGTCAGCATCAGTTTCGCTATTTAATTTGCCGGCTGAAACTTCTTTAATTTTCTTTCCGCCTTTAAACAAATAAACTGTGATACCAGATTCAATTGGATTATCTTTAGTGTCACCACTAATTGTGACAGTTAATCCTATATAAGTCCAGGTAATATCTTCTTTTGATATTTCAATTACTAAATCGGGGTTGGTTTTATAGCCGCAAGCTACTAAGACTAACCCTAAGATAAATAACATTAAAATTGTAAAATATTTTTTCATATTATAGTGCCTCTAAAGTGATATTTAATCTTTCGATAACTTTATCTTTACCTAATAATGCCATAGCATGCGGTAAACTTGGACCGTGTTCTTCAGAAGTAATCGCTACTCTAATTGGCATAAATAAAGATTTTCCTTTGTAACCTAAAGATTTTCCACTTTCTTTGATTATATTAAACAAAGTATCAGGATTAGAAAAATCATCTTTTTCTAACCTTAACTTAATTTCATTAATTAATGGTTTGCTGTTGTTTTCAACTAATAAATCAATTTTTTCTTGTGACAAACTAAATTCATTTAAGAAAAACTCTTGGTAAAGTTTAACAATTTCTGCTCCATAGCTCATTCGATCTTGAAATAACGAAGTTAATTCTAATAACCAGTCTTCATTTTTAATTTTGATTCCGGCTCTTTCTAAAAACGGGCGACAAAAATCTTTAAAATCTGATTTATCAATTTCTTTTATATAACGACTATTAACATAAGCTAATTTGGCTTTATCAAACATTGATGGCGCTTTAGTAAGTCTAGTTTCATCAAATTGACTAATTATTTCCGCTTGATTTAAAATTTCCTCATCAGTTTTAGGTGACCAACCTAATAAACAAATAAAATTAAATAAAGCTTCTGGTAAGTAGCCTAATTCATGATATTGTTCAATAAATTGAATAACTGAAGAATCTCTTTTACTTAATTTTTTATGTTGTTCGTTAACAATAATTGTCATATGGCCAAAAGTTGGTGCTTCCCAACCAAAAGCCCGATAAACCATTATTTGTTTTGGGGTATTAGTGATGTGTTCTTCACCGCGCATAACATGAGTTATTTCCATTAAATGGTCATCAATTACCACCGCAAAATTATAGGTGGGAATTCCGTTATCTTTTAAAATAATCCAATCTTCAACTTCTTCGCCTTTAAAAACTAATGTGCCGCGAACCATGTCGTTAAATTCATAAGTAGCATCTTTGGGACTTAACATTCTAATTGCGTAGCTATTACTTCCTTCGCGATAATCCTTAACAGCTAAGCCTTTATTTAGTAATTCATGGGCATAATCTTTGTATATTTGTAAACGGGCTAGTTGATTATATGGTTTAAATGGTCCTTGGATATCTGGTCCTTCATCCCAGTTAATTCCTAGCCATTTTAAATTTTTAAGTTGTGATTCAACCCCGCCTTCAACGTTTCTAGCGACATCGGTATCTTCGATTCTAATAATAAAGTCCCCGCCATAATGACGAGCAAACAAAAAATTAAAAATCGCTGTTCTTGCGTTTCCGATATGTAATAAACCGGTTGGGCTTGGTGCATATCTAACTCTTACTTTTTTCATAGGGTAACCTCCAAGTATTCTTTTTAATTATACCTTATAATTGTTAATTTAACAATTAAATAGTGAAAACTAGCAATATTAATAATTGCGACAGAAAAAAAAGAATCAATTGCGCTTGATTCTTTCTTTTTAATATGTTATCTCTTAGAAAATTGTGGAGCACGACGAGCTTTTCTAAGACCGTATTTCTTACGTTCTTTAGCTCTAGGGTCTCTAGTAATCATTCCGGCTGGTTTTAAGATTTTTCTTAATTCCGGATCAATTTCTAATAATGCTCTAGTAATACCAAGACGAATAGCCCCAGCTTGACCAGTTTTTCCTCCACCATTAACATTCACTCTAATATCGTATTTTCCGACAGATTCAGTTAATTCAAGTGGTTGTAAAACGTCAAGACGTGTGGCTGCTGATGGAATATATTCTTCAAATTCACGACCGTTAACGATAAATTTACCAGTTCCAGTAGTTAATATAACTCTAGCAACTGAAGACTTTCTACGTCCAGTTCCAAAATATTGAGCTTGATTTGCCATTGTTATACCTCCATAGTTTCAGGTTTTTGAGCGATGTGCTTATGCTCTTGACCTGCGTAAACATAAAGTTTTCGATACATGTCTGCACCTAATTTAGTTTTAGGTAACATGCCTTTAACAGCCTTTTCAACCATTCTAGTTGGAAATTTTTCCATCATTTCTTTAGCAGTAATTTCTTTTAAACCGCCATAGTAAGATGAATGGCTATAATAAATTTTGTCATTCCATTTTTTGCCAGTTAAAACTACCTTATCAGCATTAACAACAATTACATAGTCGCCACAATCTACATGAGGAGTGTAGGTTGGTTTTCCTTTGCCTCTTAATACAGAAGCTACTTTAGTTGCTAATCTTCCAAGGGTTTGGCCTGCTGCATCTACAACATACCATTTTCTGGTCACTTCTTCTTTTTTTAACATATAAGTTTTCATAATTCATACCTTCCTTTATATTTATAAAGGGCTAAGTGGTTAAAACGTACCTTGACTATATTACAATATCTTAATTGAATTGTCAACTACAAAGACATACAATTTTTCATTAAAAAACCGAAAACCATTTTAGAATTTTCAAAGTTTTCGGTTTAATCAAAATATTTTTATTTTTGATACGGCGTTTTAATTCTTTTCTTGTCGTTTCTTGGTTGATTTTCTTTAAATTCTTTTTCTAATTGATCCATGGATAAGGCTTTAGTTGTCTTGTTTTCTTCTTGTTTTATTTGATTTATTTCATCCGGCTCACTATCATCGGTTTTTTTCTCTTTTAAAATCAAATTTAAGACAACCCCTAAAATCATCGCAACCGCAATCGGTTCAATTTTAATTTCGGTTGTAAATCTAATTATTAGTCCACCAATACCGGAAATTAGCACAACAGCCACAATAAAGATGTTTCTATTTTGATTTAAATCTACTTTACCTGTGTAAAGAATTTTTAATCCTGAAGAAGCAATAAAACCATATAATAACAACGATATACCGCCCACTACTGCTGGCGGAATGGTCTCAACAAACATTGTAAACGGAACAAAAAATCCGACAATTATACTAAAGACTGCGGCGCCAATTATTACATAAATTGAAGCAATTTTAGTAATTCCAATAACCGCAACATTTTCACCATAAGTTGTATTGGCGGTTCCAGAAATCGCTCCACCTGCAATCGAGGCCAACCCATCACCAACTAAAGTTTTAGATAATCCTGGGTCTTCAATTAAATCGCGGTCAATAATATTTCCGAGATTTTCATGATCGCCAATATGTTCAGACATAGTTACAAAAGCAACCGGTAAAAAGATTAATAAAATACTTGGCAGTTGACCAAAATTAAAAGCTTCCCAACCTTCTTTTCTTAAAAAGATAAAATCTGGGATTGTAAAAAAGGTCTTAAAAGTAATTGTGCCTTTAAATAAATTTGTTAGTGGCGCAAAATCAATTAGTTTTAAGATCTCTATTGAGGTCTGTTCACCAATTATGGTTAAGACGGTTGCTAATAAATAACCGCTAGTTAAACCGATGATAAAAGGAATTAGTTTTCCATATCTTTTTCCATAATGAGAAGCTAGCGCGGTAATTAACATTGTGATAATTCCTAAGCCTACCGATACTAAATTATAATCGCCAGACCCATTGTTCGTAATATTAGTTACTGCAGATCCAGCCAAACTAATCCCAATCGTCATTATGACCGGACCAATTACAACCGGAGCTAGCAATTTTCTAATCCATTTTGTTCCCGTAAATTTAATAATCAGAGCAACCAACAAATAGATTAACCCCACAATAACTAAACCTAAAATAATGGCCCATAAATTAGGTGCTTCTAAAAATATCTCAACACCATCTACAACTGTAGAAGCAACCCCTAAACTAAGTGCGCTAATTGTAGCCGATACATAGGCAAATGAACTGCTTAAAAAAACCGGCGATCTGCGTTTGGTAAATAAAACATAAATCAAGGTCCCAACCCCAGCACTAACGATAGTTGCATCAATCGGTATCGGATTAATCATCCCTTGAGCGCCTAATCTAGTATTGACAATTAGTGGTACGGTAATACATGCTACAATCATTGCCAAAAAGTGTTGAATTGAAAAAACTAATAAATGACTAAACCTTTTGGGCCTTTGGTTAACTTCTAAAACCACGCGGTTTCCCCCTTTTTATTTTTTTAAAATTATGCGATTGTCTTTTTCTTAAAGTTTCCTGTAATACTACTAACAGGTACTGTTGATATAAAGGCTTTTGGGTCAATGCTTCTAACTATTTGTAATAATTTTGATTTTTCAAAACTCATAATTACTATAAAAATCATCGTTCTTTCGTAGTAACCGTAACCACCACGCACATCCATTAGAGTTACTCCGCGTTGAATTTCCGCCATTATCTTTTCAGTAATATCTTCCGGATAGCTAGTAATAATATTTACTTCCACGTAATTATATGAAGTATGGATTTTATCCATCACAACCATCGTTATTAAAATTCTAAAAATTGTTAAAACACCTGTTTGGGCACCTAATTCACTAGCGGTATAACTAACCGAACCAATATCTAATCCTTCGCTACCACGAGCAATAACTAAACTACCAAGTATGGCAATTAAAACGTTTAAGATGGTTGAAATAAAACCAACACTTTTACCTCTTTTTAACGAAATATATTGCGCAACAATATCAAATCCTCCGGTTGATGTTCCGTATTTTAAAGCTCCCCCTGCCCCAAGACCAATTAAAATACCGCCCATAATTGCTAATAAAGTCGGGTCGACACCAGCAAAAGTATCAATATGAATAAAACTTAAAACCGTTGATTGAATTACAACTGAAATAATTGAATAGATTGTAAATTTTTTAGAAACCCCAAACCAGCCTAATAAAAATACTGGTATATTGAAGATAAAAATTAAAATTCCTAACCAAGTACCTTCATGAAAATTAGGACTTACTACTGCATTCATCTTTACAATATATCTTAAAAAGTCAACAAATAATTGCGCAATCCCAGGAACGCCTCCAGTATAAAGTCTAATTGGGCTTACTTGCAAAAACCATGAAAGACCTAAGCCATAAATAAACGTAAAAAAGATTACCGCTGACACGCGTAAAATTTCTGGTTTAAAATTGTTTTGAAATTTTTCGCTTTTCAGCCAAGCGATTAACTTATGAAGTTTTTTAGATTCATTTTTTTTCATTATTTTTTATTAATTATTTTCTCCATTTTTTCTTCCAAATCATACCTTTGGAATAACGCTTCTGCCTTATTAGGCCTTGAAGTTGGATACAATCCAAATTCAGTTAAAGATTTAAAATCTTTTTCTTCAAAATTAATTTGTTCGGAAATTCTTCTAGCGGTTCCCGGCATAAATGGCGCTAATAAGACACTTAAGAAGCGAATTGTTTCAATCAAATGATATAAAACGTTATCGAGTTCATCTTTTTTCAAATCATCTTTAAAAAGCACCCACGGCTCTTCTAAATCAATATATTTGTTAGCCGCTCTCGCTAAATCGATTGCTTCATCTAAAGCATCTGCAACTTTAAATTCATCCATCAACTTTCTCATTGTTGGCAAAGTATTTAAAGCCTTATTTCTTAGGTTTAAGCTTGGCTCGTCATCTAAGATAATTCTTTTTACTTCGCCACCGCGATATTTATTAACCATTCCTAAAGTTCGATTTACTAAATTACCTAAAGTATTAGCTAAATCAGAATTATTTCTTTCAATAACCAATTCATAAGTAATATTTCCGTCTGTCCCAAATGGAATTTCGTGTAAACAATAATACCTAACAACATCTACCCCAAATTCATCGATTAGTTTATCAGTATAAATGACATTACCTTTCGATTTGCTCATCTTCGATTTATCAAATAAAATCCAAGGGTGACCGAAAATTTGTTTCGGTAATTCTAAACCAAGTGCCATCAACAAGATTGGCCAAAAAACGGTATGAAATCTTAAAATATCTTTTCCTATTAC
The DNA here is from genome assembly GCA_964603705.1 of uncultured Acholeplasmataceae bacterium. Lineage (GTDB taxonomy): Bacteria > Bacillota_I > Bacilli_A > Acholeplasmatales > Acholeplasmataceae > CAZRWC01. The sequence goes on along the minus strand of CAZRWC010000004.1, from coordinate 17,947 downwards.
ATGAACATCGGCGGGCCAATATTTAACAAACTCTTCTGGCTGATTTTCCAAATTGGGATCATATCCTAATCCCGTAATATAATTTGATAAGGCATCTATCCAAACATAAGATATATGTTTATCATCAAACGGTAATCTAATACCCCAATCAAATGAGGTTCTAGTAACCGAGACATCAAACAACTTTTCATTAATAAAGTTATTTAACATTTCGTTTTTTCTTGATTCTGGATAAATAAAATTAGGATTATTTAAAATATGTTTTTTTAATTGTTCTTGAAATTTATCCAATTTGAAAAAATAAGATTCTTCACTCGTCCAGATTGGAATATCACCTTGAGCGGTTTTGCCATCAATTAAATCCTTTTCATTTACAAAAGCTTCTTCGGCTAAAGAATATAATCCTTCATAATGTCCAAGATAAATATCACCTTGATCAAGCAGTTTTTTGTAAATTTTTTGAACTGATTCTTTGTGAGCAGTATCAGTAGTTTTAATAAATTTATCATAAGAAATATTTAAGCGATCATATATTTTCCTAATTCTACCCGAAACCATATCAACATATGCTTGTGGTGATAACTCATTATTTTTTGCGTTGTTTGCTATTTTTTGACCATGCTCATCAGTTCCGGTTTGAAACCTAACATCATAGCCGTCAAGTCTTTTAAATCTAGCAATTGAGTCAGCTAAAATAATTTCATAGTCGTTTCCTATATGAGGAGTTGCTGATGCATATGCAATTGCCGTTGTGATGTAAAATGTTTTATTATTCATGACTTTCTCCTAATTTTAAATTCCTTATAAACTTCACTTTTACTAATATTTAAATCTTTTGCGACTAACTTCATAGCTTCTTTCTCATCATAACCTTGCCTTAAATATAAAGTTATATGATTAATGATTGAAAGATCTTTGAAAGCGTCGTCACTTATGTTTCCTTCAATTATTATAACAAATTCGCCCTTAAGTACTATTTCAGCATCAATAAAAGCTGATAAATACCCTCTGTAAATAGTTTCATACTTTTTTGTCATTTCTCTTGCTAAGGCTATTTCCCTATTACCTAGTATGTCATAAATTGTCTTAAGTGTATTATTAATTCTAGTTGGTGCTTCATAAATTATAATTGTTTCTTTACGGTATTTATATATTTCTAATGCAGCTTTTTTTTCTGATTCTTTTCTTGGTAAAAAGCCAATAAAAGTAAAGGGCTGCAAAGCCAACCCAGAAACTACTATAGCGGCTAATAAGGCGCTTGCACCTGGAATTGAAACTACATTGAATCCTTCTTTAATGGCTTCCTTTGCAATTAAATAGCCCGGATCACTTATACCGGGAGTGCCGGCATCAGAAATTAACGCCACTTCTTTACCTTCTTTTAAGTAATTAAGTATTTTATCTCCAGATACAATTTCATTATGATCAAAGTAACTAAAAGTTTTTTTATTAATTCCATAATGATCTAACAATATTTTTGAGTGTCTAGTATCTTCAGCAAATATTATATCAACTTGTTTTAAAACTTCTATCGCTCGATAAGTTATATCGCTTAAATTTCCAATTGGAGTTGAAACCAAATATAAACTATTTTTATTATTTCTAAAACTTTCTTGTGTTTTCATTTTCACTTAATTACAACATCTTTATTATCTACCCAAAGAATTTCAATTGCCTCATTTTGATATGATATTTTAACTTGTTGATTTAATAAGTTTTCATCGATTACTTTATATTCTTTGTCCTTATATTTAACGATTGAGCCTTTCTTTGGCGCGTTTTCTCGCAATTCCGTATACAATGCATCTTCATATTTAATACAACATAATAAAACTCCACAAGAGCCGCTTATTTTCGTTGGATTTAAGGAAATATCTTGATTTTTGGCCATCTTAATAGTTACCGCATCAAACTCACCAATAAAAGTATTACAACATAATACTAGCCCACAAGGGCCTACTCCACCTATAATTTTTGCCCCATCTCTAGCCCCAACTTGTCTTAATTCGATTCTAGTTTTATAAATAGAACTTAAATCCTTAACAAGGTTTCTAAAATCAACTTTAGCATCAGCTTCAAAATAAATAATTAATTTTTTTCTATCTAAAGTATATTCAGCATCAATTACTTTCATCTCTAGCTTATTTTGAACAACCAAATCTTTTGCTGTTAAGATGACATCTTCAACCAATTGTTCGTTTTCAAAATTACCTTTAAGATCAGCTTCACTAGCAATTCTTTCAACTGGTTTTAACTCGGCAACTAATTCTTCTGCTTTTATTTCTTTAATCCCTGATATTGTCCCTAATTCTAAGCCTCTTATGGTATTAACTACAACCCATTGTCTGGGTTTTAGTTCTAAATTATTTATATCGAAATAATAATGTTTGTTGGTCTTTTCAAATTTCACAACTGCAACTTTCATCTGATCACCTTCTTTTATCTAATTTTGCCAATAAACTCGCATAATTTAAATTTAAATTTATATTAAAGTATTCTTTACTAATCAATTCTTGAATTTCTTTTAAAATATCGGTTAGTTCTTTAATCGAAAATTTCGAATTTATTTCTTGAATTTCTTTTCTAATAAACTCATATGTAATCGGTTGATGAACTTTATAATGAACAATATCCATAAAAAACAAAAACAATAAATTAGTAAAAACATTAAACTGCGCTCTGTCTGCCAATGTATTTGTTAATGAATTAGCATATTTTATCATAAATCTTATCTCAAAATTATTCCAATCACTTGCAATACCAGCAATTACTTCAATTATTTCGTTTAACTCTTCTTTTTCAACTAATTCCAAGGCCTCTTCAAGACTTTGAGTAACTTCAGGAATTAAAGCCACATACTTTTCATCAACGCCGCTTTCTCTTAAACTAGCCCTTATTTCTTCTTTATGAACACTACTTAAATTTAGAGTTTGGCTTCTTGAAATAATCGTTTTTAAAACCAAATCTTTGTTTTCGGTTAATAAGATACCAACAACTAAATTGCTTTCTGGTTCTTCCATAAATTTTAATAGGCTATTAGCGGCCCCTTGAGAAAGTTTTTCTACATGATTAACAATATAAATTCTTTTACCACCAACTAAACTAGTTTTACTAAATTCTTCTTGCAGCAAAAGTATTTGTTCTTTTCGAATATTTTGACCGGTTGGTTCAATTAAAATCACATTTGGGTGAACACCGCTTTTGATTTGTTCAAGCACTCTTTCGTCATCGTCTTTTTTCCTTGTTAAAAGATAACTCACCTCATAAGCTAAATTTAATTTTCCGCTACCTTTAGGACCACTAATTAAATATAGGTGAGAAATTTGGTTTTTACTTATAACTTGTTTAAAAAAACTAAATGCTCGCTTCATAAAACCTCTTCAATATATTTCATAATATCTTGAATTATTGCTTCAACACTTTTGTTTGCATCAATTAAGATAACTCTGTTAGGATACATTTTAACAACTTCTAAGTATCCCTTTCTAACTTTCTCGTGAAAATCAATTTCTTCTAAGTCTAAACGATTTAAAAATGAACGATTGGTAATTCTAGCTAAACCAATTTTTGGATCAAGATCAAGATAAAAAGTTAAATCTGGTAACCATTTTAAAGCATAATCGTTAGCTTTTAAAATAAAGTCAAAGCCCAACCCTCTAGCATAACCTTGATAAGCTAGTGAGCTGTCTAAATATCTATCACAAATAACTATTTTATTTTTCACTAAATTAGGCATTAAAACCTCACTTAGATGTTGAGTTCTAGCTGCTGCTAAAAGCAAAGCTTCAGTTTCAGCGGTCATTTCAGTATTTTTAGGTTCTAAAATTACTTTTCTTATTTGTTCGGCAACCAAGCTTCCGCCTGGTTCTCTTGATACAACAACATCAAGACCCTTTTTTGTTAAAATCTTTTGGAGTTTTCTAATTATAGTCGTTTTTCCGCTGCCTTCTCCGCCTTCAAATGTTATAAACATAAATACACTTCCTTATTATATTTTTACTAGTAAAACATTTTTACTAGTGTTAGTCCTTTAGCCGGTGCGGTTTTTCCAGCCAGTTTCCGATTATTTGTTATAAATATTTTTTCAATAGTGTCGATCGGTTTTCTACCAATCGCCATTTCAATTAAAGTTCCCATCATTGATCTGATCATATATCTTAAAAAGTTATCGCCATGAAATGTAAAAATATAATGGTTTTTAGTTTCTCTTAAATTAACTTGATATAAGTTTTTAATTGTTGGTTTTCCTTCAACATATTTTGCAAAACCAACAAAATCATGGGTTCCTTCTAATTGTTTATAAACTTGTTTAATTATATCCCAATTAAGGTTTTCATAATATACTTCATATCTAGCGGTAAATGGTGTGCTTTCGTTTTTGCTAATCCGATATTCATATTTTTTCGACTTTACGCTATGTCTGGCATGAAAGTTTTCACTAACAACTTCCGCCTTCACAACTCTTATATCAGATGGTAATCTCTTATTTAACCCTTTTATCCAAGTATCTGTTGTTATTTCGGTTATTTTAGTATCAAAATGAACAACTTGAGCTTTAGCGTGTACTCCCTTATCGGTTCGACTGGCCCCAAAAACAAAATGGGGAATAGATGTCATGTTTTTTAAACCTTTTTCTAATTCATTTTGAATAGTGGGTAACTTATTTAGCCGTTGAAACCCATAGTAATCACTACCGTCATAGGCAACCGTTAACTTAATTCTTTTCATCCAAAATATACCCTAAATAATATTACAAAAACAAATATCAAAATTGTTGTAAATAAACCAAGAAAATCAGCAAATTTGATTTTATAGGCATCAATTTGTGTTCTAGGTTCACCAATTACATAACCTCTAGCTTCCATCGCATTTGCTAACTCTTCCGCTCTTTTAAAACTAATGATAAAGATTGGAATTAACAAAGAAACAATTTGCCCTATTTTATCTTTAAACTTGCTTTCTTTAAAATCAACCCCTCTAGAAGCTTGCGCCTTCATAACGGTTTGTGTTTCTTCAAGTAAAGTGGGGATATATCTTAAAGTTAACGATAACATCATCGCAAATGTTCCAACTGGAATTTTGATCAATTTTAAGGGTTTTAAAAGCGATTCAATTCCGCGATTTAAATCCGTTGTCATAGTTGTAAAAGTTAGAAGTGATGTTAAGATAATGACCATGACAATTCTTAATACTAAAAAAACACTTCTAATTAAAACTAAATCATTTAAAATGACTTCATAACTTAACGGTAAGCCATTCGGCCAAGGCATAAAATATTGAACTATAAAAATTCCTGCTATCATTAAGAAGAAAAAAAGTGTTTTAAACTTAATATATTTTTTTAAAGTAAAATATAAAACAATGATGACAATTATTGCCGCAATCGCGCTCCATGATAAAGTCATCGGGATTGGCGCTAATAAATTAGTTCCTGGTGTATCTGAGCTAACTGATAAAATTTGAAGTATAACTGTAAAAGTTAATAAAAACAAAACTGGCTTTAACCCTTTTAAAATTCTCATCAAAGAAATTTGGGTTGTAATAACCATAATAATTATTAAAAAGGTGAAGATGCCCAAGATTAACAAACTAAAATATTTAATCGGTATAACCCCTTGTAGAAAACCTGGTATCGCTTTAGCTTCAATTGGAATTAGAAAAAGAGCAATTAGTAATGAAACTAAGGCTAAGATTTTAATTCTAGGATCTAGTCGATGTAACCAAGATTTTCCTGGTATATATTGTCCAATTGTAATTGAATTCATTTTATGCCCTTTAAATACTCAACTAATGAGTCATAATCATATTTTGCCACATATGGCAAGTTAATATCAGCTTCTAAATGTCTTAAAATCTTTAATGGTGTTGGCAATTCTAAGTTAAAGTCTTTAAAATTAGGATGATGAAATAAGTCTTCTTTTTTACCATCAAATTTAATTTTGCCGTTTTCTAAAACGATTACTCTTTTGGCATATTTACTAACCAAGTCCATATCATGAGTAATCAAAACAATCGATTTATGTGTTTCGTTATGAATATTTTGAAAAATCTTCATAATTTCATCTCTACCTTTAGGATCTAAGCCTCTAGTTGGCTCATCTAATACTAAAACCTTGGGATCCATTGCTAAAATGCCGGCAATTGCAACTCTTCTCATTTGACCACCACTAATTCTAAATGGTGATTCAAATAAGATTGTTTCATCTAAACCAACCATTTCGGCGGCTATTTTAGCTCTAGCTTCAGCATCTTTTGCGGTATTTTTAAAATTTTTAGGTCCAAACATAATATCTTTTAAAACTGTTTCTTCAAATAATTGGTATTCAGGAAACTGAAAAACTAAACCAACTTCTTGACGTAAGTGATTAATTTTATCTCGTCTTTTAGGTGGCAATTGCTGACCAAAAATATTAGCAGTTCCGCTTGTTGGAATTAATAAGGCATTCATTAATTGAACTAAAGTTGATTTGCCACTACCAGTATGACCAATAATCGCAATAAACTCATCTTCAGCCATAATTTTTAGATTGATATCTTCTAGCGCAATATATTTAATTTTTATACCAGAATAAAAATATCCTACTTGATTGAGTTGTATTTGCATAAACTTTTTACTACCTTTTCTTGATTTGAAAAATTTGAACTTCTTAATTCGTTTTCTAACTTGATTGAAAATGGTAATTCTAAGTTAGATGAGATAAGTAATTTTTCGTGTTTAAATATTTCTTCAGGAGTTCCTTCTAAAATTTTTTCGCCTTCTTTAAAAACTATTGCTCGATCGCTTAAATTAGCAAACTCTAAATCATGCGTAATAGTAATAATTATTTTATTGTATTCTTGATTTAAAACTTTTATTAAATCAATAATATCTTTGGTTCCTTTTGGATCTAACATTGAGGTGGCTTCATCAAAAATAATGATATCTAAATCCATGGCAACCGCTCCAGAAATGGCTACTTTTTGTTTTTGCCCCCCGGAAAGTTGTTGGGGTTCCTTATTTAAAAAATCAGTCATTCCTACAAACTCGGCAACTTGTAAAATTTTTACTTCCATTTCTTCGCGTGGTATTTGTTGATTTTCCATACCAAAAGCAATATCATGTCTAACAGTTGCTCCAACAAATTGATTGTCAGGATTTTGAAACACGATACCAACTTTTTTGCGAATGTCATTAACGGTCTTGGCACTCAATAAGACTTTATCGTCCCCTTCTCCATAATAAATTTCGCCTGCTTCAGGTTCATATAAACCAATTAATAGTTTGGCAAAAGTAGATTTTCCACTACCGTTATGTCCTAGAATGGATACCCACTCGCCTTTATTTATTTTCAACGAAATATTGGAAATTACTGGTTTGTTTTCAATATATGAAAAGGATAAATTATTAACTTCTATCATATGTGCTCCTTTATAATATCCATATTGATATTATAACACAAAAGTGCATTCTACATTAATATGTAGTATAATAACTATAGGAAGTGATTTTATGTTATTAAGAGAAAATGGATTAAGATTTAAGCGTGAAGTTTTAAAAAGTGAAAAAAGCGTTATTGTTTGTTTTTATAGTTACTGGAGCGAGGCTTCAATAGATTTGCTTGATTTTTTAAAGACTTTTGCTAGCGAAAACCCTAAGTATAAAGTTTATGGGGTTAATTGCTCCAAATCCCCGAAATTGGTAAAAAAATATAAAATTACCGCTTTTCCCGCTTTAGTTTTATTTAAAGGTGGTTATGAAGTTAAAAGAAATTTTGGGATTCAAAACGAGGCAACCCTTAAATACTTTTTAGAAGAAAAATAGCCTAATTAGGCTATATTCCTATTAGGCTATTATTTAATATGTTATAATTTTTTATCATCGACTGAGTCAAGATATTTCTTGATTGGGACGATGATTTTTTTAACGGTTCCTGTTTCAAATGGAACTTCTAATTTAGCGGCCTCAAGTAATTCCAAGAAACTTTTTGAACCCCCTAAGGTACATAACTTGTAATACTTATCCCAAGCTTTTTGGTGGTCTACTTGGTCAAGTACCCAAAACTGGAAGGCTACAACTTGTGCTAAAGTATAATCGATGTAATAAAATGGTGAGGAAAATATATGACCTTGTCTAAACCAATAAGTTCCTTTCGCCATAAATTCATCTTCGCCAAAATCTCTATATGGCAGATATTTTAGCTCTATTCTTCGCCAAGCTGCTTTTCTTTCATCTGGGGTAATATTAGGATTTTCATAAACAAAGTGTTGGAATTCATCAACTGCAACACCATATGGTAAAAATTGTAATGCTCCAGCTAAATGATCAAAACGATATTTATCTGCTTCTTTTCCAAAAAACTTTTCAACCCATGGCCAAGCAAAAAATTCCATACTCATTGAATGTATTTCGGCAGCTTCCATTGTTGGCCAGCGACTATCGCTTGGTAAATTTCGACTGCTATAAACTTGGAAAGCGTGTCCTGCTTCGTGTGTTAAAACATCAACATCTCCAGCAGTGCCATTAAAGTTTGAAAAAATAAATGGCGAGTTGTATTTTGGAATAAAAGTACAGTAACCGCCGCCACGTTTACCTTGTTTAGTTTCTAAATCCATTAATTCATGATCAATCATAAAATTAAAGAACTCACCAGTTTCAGGACTCATTTCTTCATACATGGTTTTAGCTTCTTGAACTAAGTAATCTCTTCCTCCGATTGGAGTAGGATTTCCGGATAAAAATGATAAGGCAAAATCATAGTGTTTAGGTTCTGTAATACCTAAGCGATCGGCTTGGCGTTTTCTTAATTGATTGACAACCGGCACAAGATCTTCATATATTTGGTCGCGATAATTTTTGACCATTAAATGGTCATAATCGGTTCTCCCCATTCGATCATAACCTAATTGAACATAGTTTTCATAACCCAATTGGATTGCCATATTGTGTCTTAATTTAACTAATTCATCATAGATACGATCAATTTCCGCTTCATTTTCTTTAAAAAATCCTGAAACTGCTAAGGCTGCTCTTCTTCTTATATCGCGGTCGATATTTTGAGTAAAGGGTGCCATTTGACTTAAATTATAAATTCCACCGTCAAATTCAATTTGGGCACTACCAATTAATTTTGAATATTCAGTTGATAATTTGTTTTCTTTTTGTAAATCGGGAATAATTTCCGGTTTAAAGGTTTTTAATGATAGTTCTGTTTGTTTAAACATCAAACTTCCTAATTTTTCTTCTAATTGCGGTCTATTTTTTAACCCTAACAATTGAATTGCAATACCTTGAGATAGTGGTCTAAGTTTTGGCATTTCTTGGTTAAAAAATTCTTTTTCAGCCTCATAAAATTGATCTTTGGTATCAATTGAATTTCTAATTGAAGAAATAGTAATCATACTTGCCAATTCATCAAATATGTTTGAAATATTTAAATAGGCTTGATATTGTGTTTCTAAGTCATGCTCATCGGTTAATTTAGCTTTTTCTAATTCTATTGCTTTAACAAATTCTTCTAAATTAGGACGAACATATTGATAATCTTTAAATTTTAACATGGTTTTCATCTCCTTATTGTCTATTATAACAATTATTAGACTAGATTATAAATAATATAATACTTAGATTTTTTAGATAGCTTAGCAAAGAATCTCAAAAATTAGGATTTTATTATCTATTCAAAATAAAAAGGACTTTTAGACATGAAATATTTTTTCATTGTGTAAAGTCCTTTAAGTTTATTAAACTAATTCAATAATTGCCATTGGCGCAGCATCGCCACGTCTTGGCACAGTTTTAATTATTCTTGAATAGCCACCGTTTCTATCTTGATAACGTGGGCCAATTTCAGAAAATAGTTTTTGAAGTGCGTCTTGACCTTCTTTAACCATTTCTGGACGAACGGTTTGAGCCGCTTTTCTTCTAGCTGATAGACTACCGTCTTTCGCTAGAGTAATCATTTTATCCATTAAGCTTTTAAGTTCTTTAGCTTTGGCTTCTGTGGTTACTATTTTTTCGTTAATAATTAAATCCGTTACTAGATCTCTTAACAGAGCTTTTCTAGCGCTGGAATCTCTTCCTAATTTACTTGCCATAACTATTACTCCTGTTCCTCTACATCATCAAAATCATCTTTTGAGCTGTTTTTAAATTCTAAGCCGTATTCTTTTAACTTAACTTTTAATTCTTTAAAAGATACTTTACCTAAACTTCTAAATTTCATTACATCTTCTTCGGTTAATTCTATTAAATCTTTAATCGTATAAACACCAGCTCTTCTAAGTGAATTAAATAATCTAACAGTTAAGTCTAATTGTTCAACTTTCATATCTAATATTTTACTTGAAGCTTCTTCCTCTTCAATATAAATGAAATCTTTTTCAGCCGCTTTTTCGGAAACACCAACGATAATATCGAAATAGTCAATTAACATTTTGGCTGCAAGTCCTAATGCTTCTTTAGCATTGATTGCTCCATTTGTTTCAATAACAATTTCTAGTTCGTCGTCATCTCCTCTAGTTTTTTCAACATGAAAATCAACTTTTTTAACTGGGCTATAGATAGAATCGATAGCGATGATTCCGGTTTGATTGTGGCTATATCGTTTATTTACATCAGCTGGACTATATCCAACACCATTTCTAACTGTGACAGTTAGATGAATTGTCGCGTTTTCTGCTAAATTACAAATGACTTTGTCTGGGTTAACAATTTCTAAACCTGTAACTCTATCAAAATCTGCTGCGGTCACTTCACCAGGTCCAACAGCTAACAATTCTAATTTTTGTTCATAGTTAGGATCATCAGAATCAACTTTAATGACAATTTCTTTTAAATTTAAGACGATTCCCATCACATCTTCATAAACGCCTTCAATCGTTGAGAACTCGTGTTGCACTCCTTCGATTTCAACATTTACAATTGCTGAGCCTGGCATTGAAGAAGACATTAAAACTCTTCTTAATGCGTTACCCAAAGTAATTCCATAACCTCTAGCTAGCGGTTTAATCACAAATTTTGCTTGATTACCGTCTTGTGAAATTTCTTCCACAGATGTTGGTTGTTCAAACTTTAAATCTTTCATCAGTTTACCCCCTTATTTTATCCACGTGGACGTTTTGGTGGACGACAACCATTGTGTGGTAGTGGTGTCGCATCCTTAATAGCTGTAATTTCTAGACCAGCTGCTTGAATTGATCTAATTGCTGCTTCACGTCCAGGTCCTGGACCTTTAACTGAAACTTCAACTTTGATCATGCCATTGTCAATCGCTGCTTTAGCTGCTGCTTCAGCAGTAACTTGAGCCGCAAAAGCGGTTGACTTACGGCTGCCTTTAAAGCCTTGAGCTCCGGCGCTACTCCAAGAGATGGCATTGCCATCTAGGTCTGTAATTGTTACAATTGTGTTATTAAATGTCGTGTGAATATGTGCAATTCCCAGAGGAACATTTTTCTTGACTCTACGTTTAGTTGTTTTTTTACGTGCCATTGTTTTATTTCCTCCTTATTATTTTCTAGGTGCTTGTTTCTTGCCAGCGATTGCTTTCGCTTTACCTTTACGTGTACGAGCATTATTTCTAGTGTTTTGTCCACGAACTGGCATTCCACGTCTGTGTCTCATACCGCGATATGAGCCAATTTCCATTAGTCGCTTAATATTAAGTGTAACTTCTCTACGAAGGTCCCCTTCAATTACATATTTAGCAACTTCAGTTCTAATTTTTCCTAATTCATCATCATTTAAATCTTTAACGCGGACATCTTCTGAAATGCCGACATTTTTTAAAATTTCTTTTGATCTTGATATACCGATTCCGTATATATAAGTTAACGAAATAACGACTCGTTTGTCATTAGGTACGTCAACTCCTGCTATTCTTGCCATATTTTATTCTCCTTATTAACCTTGACGTTGATTGTGTCGTGGATTTTCACAAATAACCCGAACCACACCCTTGCGTCTGATTACTTTACATTTATCACAAATTGGTTTAACAGATGATCTTACTTTCATTCGTTTTCCTCCTTATTATTTCCTGCGATATGTAATCCTGCCCTTTGTTAAATCATATGGTGACAACTCTACTACTACTGTATCACCAGGTAAAATGCGTATGTTATTCATGCGGATTTTACCAGAAACATGGGCCAATACTTGATGTCCGTTTTTTAACTCGACAATAAATTGAGTGTTTGGTTTCACTTCAATAACTTTAGCTTCTACTTCAATTATATCTTGCTTAGCCATAACTACTCCTTTATAACTGGTGTTAATATTTCAAACCCAGTTTCATTAATTGCAACCGTATACTCAAAATGAGCCGATGGTTTTTTATCTAGCGTAACCGTTGTCCAGTTATCACTAAGAACTTTAACCTTTTTTGTTCCTAAATTAACCATTGGTTCGATACAAATTGTCATTCCTGCTTTTAAGGTTTCGCCTGTATCGGCTGGTCCAAAATTAGGTATATAAGGGTCTTCATGAAGGGTTCTTCCGATACCATGTCCGGTAAATTCTTCAACAATCCCATAACCATAAGGTTTAACGAAAGTTTCAATAGCGTGTGATATATCGCCAACGCGATTACCTGGCTTTACCATTTTTAAACCTTCATCAAGTGCTTCTTTTGTTACTTTAAGTAATTGTAAAACTTCCGAAGATACCTTTCCAATTGGATATGTCCAAGCTGAATCGGCATGATAGCCATTGCATTCAACGCCTAAATCAATTGAAATAATATCACCGTCTTTTAAGACTGTACTTCTTTTAGGAATTCCATGTATTACTACTTCGTTAACTGAAGCGCAAATTGAAGCTGGAAAACCATTATAGTTTTTAAATGAGGCTTTACAACCTTGACTTTTAATATAATTTTCAGCGATTAAATCGAGTTGGTGCGTTGAAATTCCTGGCTTAAGATGTTTTTCAAGTTCTAATCTTGTTTTAGATAAAACCATCCCAGCTTGACGCATCAACTCAATTTCGCGCATAGATTTTAAACTGATCACTTGTCTCACCCTAAAATCTTTTTGACATCATCAAAAGTTTCATCAATTGAATCATTACCTCTAACGTTAACCAAAATTCCTTGTTGACCGTAATAGTCAATTAGGGTTTTAGTTGCTTCGTTATAAATATCAATTCTAGTTTTAACGGTTTCAACCGTATCATCAACTCTTTGAATTAATGGCGTGGCACAAACATCACAAATACCTTCGTGTTGTGGTTTTTTAGTGTCTACATGATAAACTGCGCCACAGTTTGGACAAACTCTACGTCCAGTAATTCTTCTTAATAAAACTTCTTCATCGACTGAAATGTTAATAACATAATCAACTTTCCAGCCATTTCTTTTAATTAGTTTATCAAGGGAAATTGCTTGAGCTAGGTTACGTGGGTAACCATCAAGCATAAAACCCTTTTTAACATCTTTCCTTGATAATCTTTCTCTAACGATATCGTTAGTTAAGTTATCAGGGACTAAGTGTCCTTGATCAATATATTCTTTTGCTAGTTTCCCAATTGCAGTTTCATTTTTAAAATTTTCTCTAAACATATTTCCAGTTGAAATATGAGGAATTTTATAATGTTCTTCGATTAAAGAGGCTTGTGAGCCTTTACCCGCTCCTGGAGGTCCCATTAAAATAATAATCATCATTTACCACCAAATATTCCTTCGTAAGATTCTTGTTCCGAATCCGCTTCGATTTGTTGACTAGTTTCAATTGCTACCCCAACAATAATTAATAAGCTTGTTCCACCTAATGAAATGGCAGATGCTTCTTGGCCTTTTAAACCAAATACTAAAGAAGTTAAAATTGGTAAAATAGCTAATATTACTAAATAAGCTGTACCGATTACGGTAATTTTAAATAATAATTTTGCAATATAGTTTTTAGTATCTTCTCCTGGTCTAACCCCTGGAATATAAGCATTTGATTTTGATAAGTTCTCACTAATTTTGTTTGGATCTATCATTAAGAAAGAATAGAAAAATGAGAATAAAACTATCAATAACACATAAATAATGAAGCCAATTGGTTGTTGGTAGTTAAAGATTTGATCAATCCAAAAACCAGTTCCACTAGTTGTTCCACTTGAAATAAAGCCTGTAATAGTAAGTGGGATACTTAAAATTGTTGAAGCGAAGATAACCGGAATAACTCCTGCACTATTTAACTTCATTGGGATGTTTGCATCGCTCTTACCTTGACGGTTTGCATATTGAATTGGAATCTTTCTAGTCGCTGTTTGCATATAGACGACTCCAAATAAAATAGCGAAGTATAACAAAGTAATAATGATGAACCATAAAATACCAATACTAGCAACTGGTTTACTGCCACCAAGTAGAATATATTTATTCCACATTGCAACAAACATAGTTGGAATACTAGTTACGATACCAGCAACAATTAACATTGATGTTCCGTTGCCAATACCTTTTGCAGTAATTAAATCGCCAATCCAAATTGCAATGGCTGTTCCTGCTGTAATAGCTAGCGTCATGTAAATGAATCCCATTGTCCGGTTTCCTTCATAACCTAAAACAAAGATATTACCAGGTCCAGTTGATGCTCCTAACAATAAGGCTGCGCCTTGTAAAGCTGCTAAGGCAATTGCTAAATAACGCGTCATACGATTAATTTTTTGTGTCCCGGTTTCACCTTGTAGTGACCACTCTTTAATTGATGGAACAACCATTTGTAGTAATTGAACTACGATTGAAGCCGTAATGTATGGAGAAATCCCTAATGATAAGATGGAAAATCTTTGTAACGCTTGTCCTGAATAGTTATTAAGAATGGCAAAGAAACTTCCACTCGCTTCAAACATAGCCGTAATTGAAGAGACATTAAATAGTGGAACCGGAATATAACTGACGATTCTAAAGACTAATAAAATTACTAATGTTATCGCGAATCGCAATAAAATTGTTTTATTACTTAAAATACGTTTTATCCTGTTCACTTTAAATCACCTCAACTGTGCCGCCGTTTTTTTCAATAATAGCGATTGCTTGTTTAGAAAAACGGTTGGCTTTAACAGTTAACTTTCTTTCAAGTTCTCCGTTAGCTAGTACTTTTACTCCATCCTTTAAATCTTTAATAATTTTTTTATCTAATAATGCTTGAATGTCTACCACATCACCATCATTAAATAAATTTAAATCTGTCATATTGATAATCGCAAACTCTTTATGATTAATATTAGTAAAACCTCTTTTAGGAAGTCTTTGGAAGAAAGGAATTTGTCCTCCTTCAAATCCTGGTCTTGGTCTACCGCCTGATCTTGCTAATTGTCCTTTATGACCTTTACCTGCAGTTTTTCCATAACCGCTACCGATTCCGCGTCCAATTCTCTTACGAGCTTTTCTAGGGGTTGTTGGTTGTAAATTACTTAACATACTATCCCTCCTGTTACGCTAATTCTTCAACTTCCACTAAGTGGGCAATTGTGTTAATCATGCCAACTGATTGTGGTGTTTTATCTACTGTCACTGAGTGACCTACTAATTTTAATCCTAGGGCGTGAGCTGTTTTAACTTGGTTAGGTTTACGGGCAATTAGGCTTCTAGTTAATGTAACTTTTAATTTCATTATTCTAAATCCTCCACCTTAATACCGCGAAGCTCAGCTACCATTTCTTTGGTTCTTAATGATTCTAAACCTTGGAAGGTGGCTCTTACCATGTTAATTGGTGTGGCTGATCCGATTGATTTTGATAAAACGTCAGAGATTCCTGCTAATTCAAAAACGGCACGAACCGCTCCACCGGCAATAACTCCGGTTCCTTCTGAGGCTGGTTTCATAAACACGTGTCCGGCACCATAACGGCCGTTAGCACTGTGTGGAATAGTAGTACCTACGATTGGTACTTCAATTAAGTTAGCTTTAGCTGCTTCAACCGCTTTTTTAATAGCGTTTGGAACTTCTTGAGCTTTACCAGTACCAAATCCGACACGACCATTTCTATCGCCAATAACGACTAGTGCTGAAAAACGGAAACGACGACCACCTTTAACGACTTTAGTAACGCGGTTAATATTAACAACGCGTTCTTCAAATTCTTTTACTTCTGGTTCTCTTGGTTTTCTTTCTCTTGCCATGATTAGCCTCCTAAAATTTCAAGCCAGCTTTTCTTGCTGAATCAGCAAGCGCTTTGACTCTACCATGATATAAGTAACCAGCACGGTCGAAGACAACTTCAGTAATTTGGGCTTCAAGAGCTTTTTTAGCAATTAATTCGCCTAATTTTTCAGCTGCTTCTAAGTTGTTACTCTTTAAATTTAATTCTTGACTGCGAGCACTAACTAAAGTATTTCCGTTTACATCATCTACTAATTGAACATAGATAGCTTTATTAGAACGATATAATGAAAGTCTTGGACGTTCTAGAGTTCCAATTAAAGTTTTTCTAATTCTTAAATGACGTTTTTGACGTAATGAATTTCTTGATTGTTTTGATATCATCTTAATTCACCTTCCTACTTAGCTGTCTTACCGGCTTTACGACGAACATGTTCGCCTTGATAGCGGATACCTTTTCCTTTATAAGGTTCAGGTTTTCTTACTTTTCTAACGTTAGCAGCAAATTCGCCTACTACTTGTTTATCATATCCAGAAACAATAACTTCATTGTTTTTTGGACATTCAACTTTTAAGCCAGCTGGAATTTCCATATTAACTGGGTGAGAATAACCCATTGTTAGTACTAAAGTGTTGCCTTGGACTTGTGCTCTATATCCAACACCTGTAATCTCTAGTTTTTTAGTAAACTCTTGATGAACTCCTTCGATCATATTGCTTAATAATGATCTAGTTGTTCCATGAATTTGACGAGTGAAAATTTTATCGTTTGGACGGCTTAACTTAATGGTTTTGCCATCAACTTTAATTTCAATAAGTGTATTAAAAGTATTTTCTAATTCGCCTTTTGGACCTTTTACTTTTACATGATTGCCTTCAAGTATTTCAACTTGAACGCCTTCAGGTATTTTAATTTCTTTATTACCTATACGTGACATCTGTTTACCCCCTTACCATACATAAGCGAGAACTTCGCCACCAACTTGGTTTAATCTTGCTTGTTTATCAGTCATAATACCTTTAGATGTAGATATTAAGGCGATTCCCAAACCGTTTAAAACTCTTGGAAGATCTTCGACTTTAGCATAGACGCGAAGGCCTGGTTTCGATATCCTTTTTAAACCTTTAATTACGCGTTCATTTGAATTTGTATATTTTAACGCTACTTTAATAAAACCTTGAACTCCATCTTTGACTACTTCATAACCGTTAATATAGCCTTCTTGAACTAAAACGTTTAAGACTTCTTGTTTAACTTTTGAATTAGGCATTTGGACTTCTAGGTGACGCATTCTGTTAGCGTTACGAATACGAGTTAACATATCCGCAATTGGATCAGTCATAACCATTTTTCTTGCCTCCTACCAACTTGATTTCTTGACTCCAGGTATTTCACCTTTTGAAGCCAATTCTCTAAATTTGATTCTTGAAACACCAAATTTACTAATATATCCTCTTGGACGTCCATCGATTGAATCGCGATTTCTAATTCTTGTAATAGAGGCATCTCTTGGAAGTTTTTGTAGACCTTCATAGTCTCCAGCTTTTTTAAGTGCTTCTACTTGATCGCGATAACGAAGATAAACTTCAATGCGTTTATTATTTTTATTAATTTTTGATTTTTTCGCCATTTGATTTACCTCCTTATTTCTTAAACGGCATACCTAGATGAGTCAGTAGTGCTCTACCTTCAACATCTGATTTTGCTGTTGTAACGATAACGATGTCCATTCCGCGGACCTTTTTAATATCATCAAACTTAATTTCTGGGAAAATTAGTTGTTCTTTAATACCTAAGGTATAATTACCGCGACCATCAAAGGCGTCTTTTGAAACGCCTCTAAAGTCACGAACTCTTGGTAGAGAAATTGAAACTAAT
>CAZRWC010000003.1:31634-34693 GCA_964603705.1 uncultured Acholeplasmataceae bacterium | reverse complement strand
AAGCAGTTCATTGAATCTTTAACGATGATTTCAAATCTTCAAAAAGAGTTTTATATTAAAGTATTAGAATATAGATATGAAAATATAATCAAAAACCCTTATCAAAAGTTAGTTGGTGAAAACAATGAGTGAATTTAATAAAAAGATAATTAATGAAAAATTAATATTTAGTAAATACGGTTATATTACTTATAAATATAAAAATGATCTTTATTTCAAAATAGCAAAGCTCACATACGAACTATTTGAAAATGAATCATTCCATTATATTTTTGAGCCATATTATGATGTTTTAAGTAATTTAAAGGTTGACATTCCAGGAATAGACTTAACCTTAAAATTAAAATATTATTATCGCACAAATTTTACACCTGTTTTTATAAGTGAAAGAATAACACCTAAAAACCGAGTTAATTTAAGAGAAGAATTATTAGAACAAGGCTTTGATTATTATCAACCATTTCTTTTAGCACTTGATTCTAAAAGACGATATAGCGGTGATAACCTTTCCTTGAAAAGTGATGATTTCTTCACAAAAAATGTTTTACCAATTGAAAAAACAAAAGATTTATATAAAAAAATACCTAGTACCCTTAAGAATTTAGCTGCTAGAAATGATTTTATAATAGATGGAATAAAAATAAATGATAGTAATAGAAAAGAATACTTAACTATTTATTTAAAACTATATGAAAATATTTCGGCTTACTATAAAGAAAAAAGTCAAGACTATGTTGGCAGAAAAAAACAAAACATCTCAAAAGAACTATTATTTGAAATAAGAAGCCAACATTTAAAGGGAATCATCACTTTAGATGATGCGCTATTTAGAAGTGGGCTTGGTTCAAAATCAACCTATTATAGAAGACTTAAAGAATATAATATTAAATAATATTGACATATAAAAAACAGAATTAAGCTATATTTGTCTTTTATATTATAATTTAAATGTAATAAACGAAGGAGAATTATGATGGCGAATATCAATAATAAAATAACATTAGATCAAATTAAATATGCACACACCTTAACTTTCGAAAACAAAGAAATTTTAACCAAATCTAATAAATGTGGCTGCATTTATTGTTTGGAAATCTTTAGTTTTAAAGAGTTAGATCAAGATTTGATATGGATTGATAATGAAAATACAGCACTGTGTCCTTATTGCATGGTAGATGTTGTAATCCCTGAAAGCGAAGCATATCCGCTTACAAAAGAGTTTTTACAAAAAGCTCATGATTATTGGTTTGAAGCGGTTGATAATAACTTAACTAGACATGTCATTTCTCTTTATAATACAAGAGTTCAAAAGTATTGGAATGATTTTGAAGATGAGGAAAACGATTGATATAAATTTTTAAAGCGGTGCGTCAACGAGAATCATATTTCTATAAAATATAAAGAACCTGTTATAATTTTATATGTTTTTTAGGTCGAATAAAGGCGATATTGTCGCCTTTTTTTATTTTTTAATAAAACTTGGTGTTTTTCCAACTGTTTTGAAGTTTAAATAAACTAATATTTAACAAATAAAAGCTATAATATGTTAACATATAGTGTAATCTAAAAGCTAAAGAGAGGGAACAGGATGAAACATTTTAAAAAATTAATTATAATAATTGCTTCAATAATTTTAACTTTAAGCTTAGTTGCTTGTAACATTGAACAATTTAAAGTCACTTTTGATAGTGATGGTGGTAGCTTAGTTGAAACTAAAGAAGTTAACAAAGGTGAGCTTTTTACTAAACCTGATGACCCAACTAAATTGGGTTTTGATTTTATTTATTGGCAATTAGATAATGAAGAATATAAATTTGATCAACCAGTTGAAAAAGATTTTACCTTAGTTGCTAAATGGGAAGTTGAAGTTGAAATTAAATACTATAGTGTTAGTTTTAATCTTGATGGAGGAACCCTAAGTGGTCTTGATACGCCTATTAGCGTTAAAGAAGGCTTAACGGTTAATAACCCAGGAATACCAACCAAGGAAGGTTATACCTTCTTAAATTGGCTAGTTGATGGAGTAATTTATAACTTTGAAACGGTAGTTAGCGCTGACTTTGAAATTGTTGCTAGTTATCAAGAAGATGTTATTGAAGTTACTCATCAAGTTGTCTTTTTTGTTAATGATGAAGTTTATTTAACAAATACGGTTAAAGATGGCGAAAAGGTTAAAGAACCAGCTGACCCTATACTATCAGGTTATATCTTTAAGGGTTGGTATGAAGAAGGTAAGTATTTAACTTATAACTTTAATACAATCGTTAAAAAGAATCTTAATCTTGTTGCTAAGTTTGAAAAAAGAGCGGAAGAGGCGGTCCTTGATATATATTATATCAATGACTTACACGGCTCTATTTTAGAAAATGGTAGCGAAATGGGTTTAGCTAAAATCGCTAATTTAATTATTCAAGCTAAAAGAAACAATCCTAATACTATCTTTATTGCTGGTGGTGATATGTTTCAAGGTGGGGCTTTAAGTAATATTAATTATGGTAAACCGATTATTGAAATACTCGATGAATTAGGAATTGATGCTAATATTTTAGGGAACCATGAATTTGATTGGGGAATCGATGTTATTCTAGATTATTATAAAGATGGTGGGCTAGCCCAACATCCATTATTATCAATTAATACTTTTTATAAAGGAACTGAAAACTTAATTGAAGGATTAGAACCTTATACGATTGTAGAACTACCAGACTTTAAAGTAGGGATTATCGGTTATATCGATGATTTAAGAGGTTCAATTATGGCCTCAGCGATAGCTCCTTATATTTTTGCTGATCCAATTAAATATATTACTAGTATTACTAAGTATTTAAGAGAAGTTGAAGAAGTTGATTTCATTATTACCGCAGGGCATAATGCTACCGGTTCAATTTCTTATCAACTATCTGATTTAGATATTGATTTGTTTTTTGAGGCTCACTCACATCAAGCCTATATTAGAGATTTAAAACATGATAAAATCGTTTTACAAGCCGGCTCTAATGGTAAGTATGTCGGTCATGTTAGATATGAGTTTAGTGATGGAGTTGGTAGAAGAACGATTG
>CAZRWC010000003.1:27765-31534 GCA_964603705.1 uncultured Acholeplasmataceae bacterium | reverse complement strand
CCGTTTGATAATGCGGTAGTATTAGTTGAATTAACTTACGATCAATTATTAATTGCTGATGCTGACGCTTATTATACCGGTTCTGGACCAATTAATATCGTTCCAGGAAAAAACTATTTGGTTGTAGCTAACCAATATGTTTATGAATATGAATACAATATCTTTTTAGAAGGTAATTTAATCGAATACGGACCTAGTATGAGAGATGTATTAATTATGGAGATGGAACTTCAACAAATAGTCTATGGCACTTTTTCAGTTAATAATCCAATTTTAATTGGAACGATGCCACCAGCCGAAGCGAAAGCTTGGGTAGATAATTATCTTGGAAGTTTAATAAGTTAAGTAAAGGATGAATTATATGAAAAGGTTAAAACTTTTATTACTTATTTTTATAGCAGTTATAACACTAGTTTTAACTGGTTGTAGCAATGAGTTTCAAATTATTTTTGAGGCAAATTTAGGTAGTGCTGTTGAATCTATTGATTTAGCTAAATTAAAAGATTTAGAGGAACTACCTACTTCAAGTCGAATTGGTTATCGTTTTTTAGGTTGGTTTGATGAACTACATCCGGATAAAAAAGTTGAGTTATCGGAAATTCTTGATTTACATTCTAGCCTTAAGTTGGTAGCTAAATGGGAAGCAATTGACTATCAAATTAATTATGAAAATTTAGAAGGGGTTAATCCTAATAACCCGCTTACTTATAATCTTGAAACTGGTGAGATTGTTTTAAGTGCGCCAGAAGATAGAGCTGGTTATCTTTTTTTAGGTTGGTATTATAACTATAATAGTAATAATGAAATAACTAAAATAGAAGCCGGTTTAATCAACGAAATTACCTTATATGCTAAATGGCAAGTAGTTGAATATGAAGTTAGCATTTATGATGATAAAGAAGCGGTAGAAACTTTAAAGATTGAACATGGTAAGATTTTATCAAGACCTCTAGCACCAACTAAAGCTGGTTTTAACTTCTTACATTGGTCAAAAGAAGTTGGGGGAGAGGCTTTTGATTTTTCTATGCCAATTACGGCTAATTTAAGTTTATATCCAGTCTTTGAAGAAATTATCGTTTTAGTTAAACATCAAGTTTTATTTGATTTAAACGGTGGGGTTAATAATCAACCAGCACCGCAATTAGTCGTTGATGGCGGTTATATTTTAAGACCAAACGCTCCAACTCGTGAAGGTTATAACTTCCTTGGTTGGACCTTAGATACTAATACCAATTCGTTATTTAAGATGGATGAAACAATTGTAACTGGTGAACTGACTTTATATGCGGTTTGGGAAGAAAAACCAATACCGGTTGAATATAGTGTTTCATTTGATTTAAACGGGGGCGATGGTCAAAAACCAGTTAATCAAACGATTGTTAGTGGCAATTTAGTTGTAAAACCGAAAGACCCTTATTTAGTTGATTATATTTTTATTGGTTGGACCTTAGATAAAAACACTAATGAACTTTTTGATTTCAATTATAATATTATTATTGAAGATACAATCTTATATGCGGTTTGGGAACTAGATGAAGAAAAGCCAGTCGTCCTACCTTACTATGAAAGTATTAATGTTACTAGTGGTAAAGACTTCTATAATCAATTAACTGAGTTGATAACCGTTAATAGAAATATTACTTATGGAGAAGTTAGATATTTGTTAGAAAAATCCGACCTTGATCCTAAAAACCCTGGTTGGTTACGAGGTATGTATGACCAAAAGCTAATCAAACCAAAATGGGATGCAGGAGCAACTTGGGATAGAGAACACGTCTGGCCCCAATCAAAACTTGATTCTAGTGCTAGCAACAGCGTTAGAAATAGTGCTAGTGACCCTCATAACTTAAGGGCAATTAATCCAAGCACTAATAGTTCAAGAAGCAATAGATTATTTGTAGCTGCCAACGCTCCTTATCAAGTCGTTAATAGTTTGGTAAATAGTAATGGTTATTATCCAAGTGATATCGATAAAGGTGATGTGGCTAGAATCTTGTTGTTTATGGCAGTTAGATATAGTGGAACTTTATCGCTTACTAGTGTTA
Source organism: uncultured Acholeplasmataceae bacterium (assembly GCA_964603705.1). Lineage (GTDB taxonomy): Bacteria > Bacillota_I > Bacilli_A > Acholeplasmatales > Acholeplasmataceae > CAZRWC01. Next base: position 29,489 of record CAZRWC010000003.1, on the reverse strand, counting down.
GTAGTACTGGTTCAACAAGCAATAACCAATTTGGTGATTTAAGTATATTATATGAATGGCACTTAGCTGATCCGGTTGATGAACTTGAACTTAACCGTAATCAAATTATTTATAAAGACCAAGGCAACCGTAATCCTTTTATCGATAATCCTAGCTGGTTTAGAATTGTTTGGGAATATTTAATGGCGCTTGATCAAGGAAAAGCTAATAAGAAAGCGGCAATTGAACAAACGATTAGTGATTATTTAGTTATTATGGTTACTTATAAAAAAGAAAGAATATATATTATTAAATAGATAGTGGTGAAAAGATGAAAAAAAAATTAATGGTAGTTTTAACTATCCTAAGTTTATTGTTGCTGGTGGGCTGTAATAAAAAGCCTAATAAAAAATATACTGATATTGATACGGCCTTAGATGCGATAGTTTTAATGGCGTCACCTGGGGTTGCTCTTGATCTAGATAATGTCGTCGATGATTTTGTGATTAATGCTCGCTCGATTGGCTATGATATTATTTGGACGACCAATTTAAAAGACGTTAAAATTGAAAATAATCAAGTTATCATTAAAAAGATTTTAGAAGGTAGTTATAATTTTGAATTAAAAGCAACCATCAAAAACGATCAAGTTTCTAGATCAAAAATCTTTTTAATCACGGTTAAACCAAACGAAAAAGCCGTTATTCAAGATGTGATTAATAAAGCTAAACCGTATGTTGAAATAGTTTATTATGGACATGATAATGCTAATAATATTACTAGACATATCAACCTACCAACGGTTGTTGATGGCGTAGTCGGAGTTTCTTGGGCTTCTAGTGATTCAAGTGTTATCAATCCTGATAATGGCGTTGGCTATGTAACAAGAGGAGAAGTTGATGTAAATGTTATTTTAACGGCCTCGCTTTACTACCGTGGACAACTAGGTGGTAGTGTTAATTTTGATGTTTGGGTTAAGGGAACAGCCGAGTAATAATTATTAAACCTTTAAAGTAAGACTTTAAGGGTTTTTTTAATAGAAATATTTAATTAAATATGGTATACTACAATATCACATGGAGGAGATAATTTGGATTATTTATATATACTAAATAAAATTAAAGAATACGATAAAATTATTATCCACCGCCATGAAAGACCAGATTTAGATGCGCTTGGTTCTCAATATGGATTAAAGGAAGTTATTTTAGAAAACTTTCCTAATAAAGAAGTTTATTGTGTAGGAGATGGCTCTAAGTTCATCTTAGATGAAGAAATTGATCAAATTGATGACAAATTATACCAAGAGGCCTTGGTCTTTGTCGTAGATGTAGCGGTAATTAAGCTTTTAGCTGATAAAAGAGCGGCTCAACTTGCTAAAGATGTGATTGTTATCGATCATCATACTAATTTAGCTGATATTCCCCATGCTGTTTCATATATTGATGAGTCTTATGAAGCGGCAGCCGCCTATCTAGCTGATATCTTGTTTAGCCTTGATTTAAAAATTAACGCTAAAGCGGCTCACTGGTTATTTTCAGGGATTGTCACTGATAGTGGCAGATTTCAATATCTAAAAAATGGTGAAAGACTTTTTAAAATTGTTTCAAAGTTAGTTAAATATGGGGCTGATCCCCAAAAGCTTTATAACGAATTATATCAAGAGTCTTTAGAAGAAAGGCGTTTAAAAAGTGAATTTCAAGTTAGAATGGAAATATCTGAAGGAATAGCTTTTTTAAAAAACA
>CAZRWC010000003.1:0-27665 GCA_964603705.1 uncultured Acholeplasmataceae bacterium | reverse complement strand
AAGATTTTAAAAAGTTATTAAAATTAGAAAGCGAGAAATAAAATGGGAATTAATAAGATTTTAACAAAGATTAAAGAATATGATAAAATCGCCATCTATGGTCATATTAGACCAGATGGAGATTGTTACGGCTCTCAATTTGGTCTAGCGGATATTATTAAAGAAAGCTTTCCGGAAAAAGAAGTCAAAGTAGTTGGGGCAGTAAGCGACTATGTTTCTTTTGTTGGTACGCCTGATATAGTCAGTGATGACTTTACTAAAAGGGCGTTATCAATTGTAGTTGATACGGCCACAAGTTCTAGAGTTAGCGATCAAAGATATTCAAATGGTTTTGAAATAATTAAAATTGATCATCATATTCCAGTTGATCAATATGGTGACTTGATTTGGGTTGATACTAATTTTCCGGCTTGTTCGCAAATGATTAGTTATTTTTATTATAAGTTTAAAGATCAATTAAAGATGAGTCCAAAGGGCGCGATGGCACTATATACTGGAATTGTAACTGACACCGGTCGCTTTCGCTACCGCGGAGTAAGTAGTCAAACTCATCAACTGGCTGGTCTTTTAATTAGTTTAGGAGCCAAAGCTGATGAAATTGATAATAATTTAAGTCAGACATCTTTAGAAGAGTTGTATCTAAAAGGAGAAGTCTTATCAAACTTTGTTACAACCAAGGGTGGTTTTATTTACTATAAGATGACACGAGAGACGATTGAAAGATTTAAGATTAGTGATGAAGATGCCGCCAATCAAGTCAATCTATTAGCAGGCATTAAAGGCTATCCGATTTGGGCTTTAATTATTGAATATCCCGGAGAAATTAGAGTTAGACTTCGCTCTAGCGGCATAGTTATTTCTGATATTGCTAGTAAATATCAAGGGGGAGGACATGCACAAGCAGCGGGTGCAACCTTAAAAAATTGGGAAGAATTAGAGTCTTTAATTTTAGATGTTGAAGCTAAAATTAAAAGTTGGGAAAACCAGTAGAAAAAAAGCTCTAAAAGAAGTATAATAAAGATAGATAATAATAGATTTAAAAAAGTAATTAGTTAGGAGTTGAGAATGTGCTTATATTGTTAAAAAGTATCACCTATGAATTTGGTACCCTCCAAGACATGACACCAGGTTTAACCGGTCCCCTAGATTGGTTATGGAAGTTATTAATACCAATTATTTTAACTTTCGTATTTGCTTTTTTTGTCGGTCTTGAGCGTCAAAACATGGGTAAAGCCGCAGGCATTTCGGCTCATATTTTAGTAGCATTAGCTAGTGTCGGTTTATCGATTATGCAAAGATTAATGTATGAAAACCAATTTGCTGCTGGGATTGGTGATCCAGAAGGCCAAAGAGTCATCGCTCAAATTATCGCTGGGGTTGGTTTTATTGGCGCTGGTGTAATTATGAAAGATAAGTTTACGGTTAAAGGACTTACTACCGCCGCAACCATTTGGACCACGGCAGTGTTAGGAATTATTTTAGGTTCCGGCTATTTAGTTGTCGGAACAGGTTTAGGAATTATAGTCGTAGGTTTTATTGTCTTTAGAGACTTAAGAAGAGGAATTAACCCTTTAAAAACTTACAAAGTCCCTCATCAACAAGTTAAAAAATACCGTTTTGTTAAAAAAGATGATTTAGAAAACGTTATTGAAGAAGACTTTCATATCGATGATAGTGACATTACGGACCCTCATTTATGATGTATAAAGAAAATATTGCAGCAATTGCAACACCGTTTGGCACAGGCGGAATATCAGTTATTAGGATTAGCGGACAAACCGCTATCTTTGAGTTTAATAAAATTTTTAAAGGTAAAAATTTAGTATTGGCAACACCGAGAAGGGCTTACTATGGCCACATTGTTGGCTTAGATGGACAAATTTTAGACGAAGTAGTAGTTACGCTTTATCATGGACCTAAATCTTTTTCAGGCGAAAACTTAGTCGAAGTTTCTACCCATGGTGGCATTTTAGTAACCCAAAGAGTTTTAGAAGAAATTTTAAAGCTTAATGTTAGATTAGCATTACCTGGTGAGTTTTCGGAAAGGGCTTATTTAAACGGTCGCATCGACTTAGTAGAGGCTGAAGCCATCATGGATTTAATTAGCGCTAAAAACGAATCAGCTTTAAAAATAGCTACCCTTGGAATAACTAAATCAACAACTAAATTAGTTGAAAAATTAAGAGATGAAGTTATCTATATTTTAGGCTTAATTGAAGTTAATATCGATTATCCTGAATATGATGATGCCGAAGTAGTTACAAGAGAAGGTATTAAACCGGTTTTAAAAGCTTTGATTTTAAAACTCGAAGAATTGGTCAAACATTCGAAAAGAAACCAATTAATTAAAGACGGTATTAAAACCGTTATAATTGGCCGACCAAATGTCGGTAAATCAAGTTTATTAAATGCTTTAATCGACGAAGATAAAGCAATCGTTACTAATATTGCCGGTACAACTAGAGATTTAGTTGAAGCTAGTTTAAATTTAGGTGGTATCACCCTTAATTTAATTGATACAGCCGGTATTAGAGAAACGGTTGACGAAGTTGAGTCAATTGGGGTTGAAAGAAGTAAACAAGCGATCGATCAAGCGCATTTAGTTTTATTGGTTTTAGATCAAAGTGAAAAACTAACTGAAGAAGATAAACTTTTATTAGAACTTACCCAAGATAAAAAACGGATTATAATTGGCAATAAAGCCGATTTAGAAAAGACAATTGAACTTGAAAAGCTATTACCAATTTCAAGCATTACCAAAGCCGGTTTAAAAGACTTAGAAGCAGAAATAATTAAAACATTACGCCTAACTGAAATTCATGATAATGATTTCAATTATTTAGCCAATATACGTCAAATCTCTAAAGCCAATGAAGCTTTATATGCTTTAGAAGAAGCTTTAGAAGCTGCGAATCATAAAATGCCAATCGATTTAATCGAAGTGCATATTCAAGAAACTTATTATAGGCTTGGAGATATCCTTGGTAAAAGATATAACGACGACATCCATAAAGAAATTTTTTCTAAATTTTGTTTAGGAAAATAATAGAAAACAATTTAATCGCTTGCTTTTAAACGAATAGTCTAGGACATCCATATATGGATGTTCTTTTTTTAAAATAAACAAATGTTTTTTAACAAAATGTTAATTTTTCTTGCAAAAATAAAATTTATATGGTAAACTATTTTTGGAATAAAAGGAGTGATTAAAGTGCCAGTATATCTTAAAACATTAACCCTAAATGGTGTAAAAAGCATTCACAATGAAATAGTACTAAACTTTGGAAAGAAAGACATTAGAAATTTCGATGAATTAACTAATTATAATATTAAATCGCTATATGGCCCAAATGGGGCAGGCAAAACAGCCGTTGTACATGCTTTTTTAATTTTGCAAAAAACCATTTTAGAAAGCAACTATCTAGCTGATAATTATAATAAGAGATATTTGTTGGAAATGTTAAATAAAAAGTTAGATAGAATTGAAATAAAAATTGAGTTTTATTTCGCAAGCGACGCTAAAGAAAAACCTAAAACCTATTTATATTATTTAACATTACATAAAAAAGGAAATTTTAAAATCGACAGAGAATATTATGCTTATAAAAACAGCGAATATTCGAAAGAAATTGTAATTTTTAACTCTCAAGAAGGCAAAATTATTAAATCTTCCTTTTTAGAAGAAATTAATGAATCAATGCTTAACTTGGTTGATAAAAGAAGTTTTGTTAATTTGGTTTTAGATTATTTAAAAAATGAACCGCTAATTGATATTAAAAATAATTTAATGATTAAAATGATTTTACCGATTGTGTCCTTTGCGCGCCAACTTTTAGTTGTGCTTCACGATCAAGACAAACACTTTGTTATAAAAAACAAAGAAGTAGATAGCAATAATATTATCTTTACATTAAAAGAGGAAGAAACTATATTTCCTAATTACTTCCAAACAAGTTATAACTCAAAAACTTTGAACAGGGAACAACTTCTAAAATTAGAAAGAGAAAATCAATCAAAAACCAAGTTCTTGCAAATATTTAAACCGGATGTTAAAAATATAGAAATTACAAAAAATATGATTATCGGATCTAGCAATGTAGCAATTTATGAAGTAGGAGAATATATTGATTATGGCGATTATAAAATAGATTTAGAGTTTGAGAGTGCAGGAATAAAAAAAATCTGTAATCTTTATTCTTACATTAAGCATTTAAGTCTAGGGGGAATACTAGTTATCGATGAATTAGATTCTCATATAAACGATGTTTACTTAGTGAAAATAATCGAATATGTCCATAAATATACAAACGGACAATTGATTTTTACAACTCACAATGTATCGCCAATGGAAACGTTGAAGCGACAAAAGAGTTCAATCGATTTCATTTCTATCTCAAGCCAAATAACTTCTTGGACTCAAATAGGTAACTCATCCCCATCAAATTTTTATAAAGCGGGTATGATCGATGGATTACCATTTAATCTTGAGGCGGAAAATTTGCTAAAGGTATTTGATGATGAGTAACAATATCCAATTAATTTTGTGTGTTGAATCTAATAATCAAGCAAGAACGGATTACTTTTATATTCAATCCGTTCTTGATTATTTTTATTCTATAAAAGAAAATAAACTTTCATATATATTTTTAGGTAGCAAGCATAAATACAATAGCAAAAAAACAATTAAAGATATCAAAAAAAGGACAAAAGATTTTGCCCAAAGTGCAAATAGAAAATCAATAGTCATCTATTTTTTGGATAAAGATTATAATAATCTAAGGACAGAAGACAAAAACTTTATAGAAGTAGTTGAAAAATATTGTTTAGATAACGAATATCTCTTGGTTTGGTTCGTTAAAAACATTGAAGAAGTAATGCTAAATAAAGAGGAACCAAACAAAACAAAAATTAAAAAAGCCCAAACCTTTTATAGAAAAGAGTTAATAAAATTAATTGATGTTGATAGACTTAATGCTCCAAATGATGTCAATACTGCGGGAAAAAGCAACATTCTAACGATATTAAATAGTATTAAAGAAATAAAGCGTTTCTAACAATTAAAACAATTTAATTAAATAAACTAAATTTTCTTTTTAAAAATATTAGGGTCTTTTTAAATAGAGAAAACAAGCATTTCATATTATAATATGATAAAATATAGTGATGGAGTTGATCATATGAGTTATATAGCTTTATATCGTCAGTATCGGCCAAAGACTTTTAGTGAAGTTGCCGGACAAAAAGCAATCACACAAACCCTAAGCAATGCAGTTAAGAAAAACAAAATAGGCCATGCCTATCTTTTTAGCGGTCCTCGTGGAACCGGTAAAACTAGTATTGCTAGAATATTTGCCAAAGCCGTCAACTGTCTAGACCCTAAAGATGGTGATGCTTGTGGTGTATGTAGACATTGTATCGGCCTAGATAATAATACTATTCCAGATGTGATTGAAATTGACGCCGCTTCTAATAATGGGGTTGACGATATTAGAGAACTTAGAGAAAAATCAAGATATGCACCAAGCTTGTGTCCTTATAAAATTTATATAATCGATGAGGTTCATATGTTAACTCAAAACGCTTTTAACGCTTTGTTAAAAACCTTAGAAGAACCACCAGGCCACGTCATATTTATTTTAGCAACAACCGAACTACATAAAATACCAGCCACAATTTTATCGCGTTGTCAGTCTTATGAGTTTAGAAACATCGAATTAAACGATATGATTATTAAACTAGAAGAAATCATTTTAAAAGAAAAAATTATGATTGATGATGAATCAATTAGAGTCATCGCTGAAAATGCCGAAGGCTCATTAAGAGATGCAATTGGCTTACTTGATCAAGTATTAGCATTTAGCGAAAATGAAATCAAACTAGATGATGTTCATCAAGTTGCAGGTTCAGTTTCAAGCCAAATCTTAGAAAAAATGATTGAAGGGATTTTAGCCAAAGACACCAACTTAGTTCTTACAACGCTTGATAGCCTATTAGAATCAGGCAAAGAAATTTCTAAAGTAGTCAACGACTTAATCTTAGCCTTTAGAGATATTTTATTATTAAAAAATACCGACTTTAAATTAGACCGTTATCAAAACGTTTTAAATAAATTACCAACCAATAAAATTTATTTTTATTTAAAAATTTTAAATGAACTCCAACAAAACATTAAATGGACCAATCAAAAAAGAGTATATGTTGAACTAGCACTAATTCAAATGATGAATCATGAAATTTTGACCAGTCTTGATTTAGAAAGCGATTTAAAAGCTCTAAAATTAGAAATTACCAATTTAAAAGAAGAACTAAGCAATCGCCCAATCGTTCAAGTACAAGCTGAAAGAATCGACCATAACGGCGATAAACCATTGGTAACGTCTAAAGATGTAGAAATGGTTTTAAATACCGGAAACCCTAGAAAAAGAAAACTAATTGAAACAAAATGGCTAGAGATGCTAAATGAAATTGAAGGCGGACTAGAAATAACTGCCCATCTACTTTTAAAAACAACCATTGAAGCTATTTCAACTTTTGAAATATTGTTAGTAGCAGAAGATCTTTCAACCGCCCAAAGACTTTATAATCATGATGTTTATGCCGAAGCTTTAAAACTAATTCAAAACCTTGATAAAGGAATTAAAACTATCCATATTATAAGAAACAGTGAGTGGGAAGTTTTAAAACAAAGTTTTCTTGATCAATATCAAACGGGACGAAAAAAACCTAAATTACCAGAAATCGATTTAAAATTATATAAAGTTGAATTAACAAATGGAAAAGAAGAATCAAAAATAGCCCAAATAGCCAAAGAATACTTTGGCGATAAAGCAATAATAAAGGAGTAGATTATGAACAAGCAAATGATTGACAAATTAAAAAAACTTCAAAAAGAAATGATGGAAGCACAAGAAAGAATTGAACTATCAGAATTTACCGGTAGAGCAACCGGTGTAGTTGTAATTATGCAAGGTACTCGTCAAGTCTTAGATGTTAAAATTAGTAAAGACTTATTAGAAGATATCGAAATCTTACAAGAAGCTATTTTATTAGCTGTTAACGATGCCTTAGCTCAAATTGAAAACAAAACCCAAGAAACTATGGGTAAATACGCAAATCCTGGAATCGGGTTTTAATGTATCCCAAACAATTAGAAAAACTAATTTTAGAATTATCCAAATTGCCAGGAATAGGCGAAAAAACAGCCGAAAGGCTGGCAATGCATATTGCCACTAAATTTAGTTTAGAAGAAACTAAATCACTAGGTGAAGTATTAATAAATTTGCCTGAGTCTTTAAAATTTTGTAAGACTTGTGGTCTTTTAACTGATGAAGAAATTTGTAAAATTTGTTCAAATCCTTTAAGAAACCAAGAGTTATTAATGATAGTAGCCAAATCAGAAGAAGTTTATCAATTAGAAAAAACCAACTCATATCACGGTATTTATCATATATTAGGCGGACTAATTGATTTTTCCCGCGGAATTACTGAAACAGATTTAAATTTTGAAACCTTAACTCCGCGTTTAAAAGATATAAAAGAAGTAATTATCGCTACCAATTCAACAGTTGAAGGCGAAATTACGGCCGAGTATTTAAAAATTATTTTAAATGACTACCCAGCAATAAGTATCACAAGGTTAGCCTACGGTATACCAGCAGGTAGCGATTTAAAATATGCAGATACGCTAACGCTTCAAAAAGCAATTGAAAATAGGAGGAAATTTTAATGGGACCTAATGGCCGAGATTTCACGAAAATCGAACAAATGATTGTTGATTTTTATACGACCTATTTAGCACCGCTACCAGATTGGATTGAAATTATTATTTATCTTTTTGTTGGCTTTGTAATTGTTGTGGGTTTGTTTTCGTTTGCTAGAAAATTCTTTAAGTTTTTTTTGATTGTAATAGCGATATTAATCGTAATTGCTGTAGCGGTATTTATATATATAAGCATCTTGAATAGATAGAAAAATATAAACTTTTTTAATTTATTTGCAATCTAAAACAAGATGTATTATAATTAGATAGTTTTAAGGGGGAATATAGATGAATAAATGGGAAAACTTGTCATTCGTTGGCGTGGTAGAAGAAATTCTTAAAGAAAATAAACAACCACTTGAGTTAAATGAAATTATCGTAAAGACAGGTGAAATTAAAGGTTTTGATCCTGAAAATATCGATGAGGTTAATCGTTTATATCTAGATTTAACTTTATCGGGCTTATTTGTTTATGTTGGTAACAATGAATGGGATTTAAAAGAAAGAAACTTAGAGTTTTGGGATAAGGACGGTTTTTACTTTATTTCAGAAGAAGTGATTGAAGACCTAGACTTTGAAGATGATTATGAAGACCTGGACTTTACAGAATTTAATTTAGAAGACTACGAAGAACAATTAAGAAACGAAGAGTTAGCATCAATTGATGATCTAGATGCTGATGACGATGATGATATTTATGAAGAACTAGATGAAGAAGATATGGAAGCCCTAGCTGAGGAAAGAGCCTATCTTGATATGCAAACTAAGATTTTATCAACCGATGATGATGACATCGATGATGTAGATATCGAAACTTATGATGAAGATGATTATGACGAAGAAGAATATCATGATATCATGGATGATTACGAAGATTTATACGATTAAAAGTATTGATAGAAAATAAATTATTTGTTATAATTAATAAGGGCGCAGAGGTTCCTCTCTGGCTCTTATTTTTTTATTAAGGAGGAATATTTTGAAAACTAAGTTTATCTTTGTAACCGGTGGGGTTGTTTCTAGTTTAGGAAAAGGTATAACCGCCTCAGCTATTGGGCAAATATTAAAATCGCGTGGTTTAAAAGTTTTTATGCAAAAACTTGACCCTTATTTAAATGTTGACCCTAGTTCAATGAGTCCGCTTCAACACGGAGAAGTTTTTGTAACCGATGATGGAGCAGAAACCGATCTTGATTTAGGACACTATGAACGTTTTATCGATGAAAATTTAAATAAATATTCATCGATTTCTGCTGGTAAAATCTATCAAAATGTCCTTAATAATGAACGAGATGGCTTATATGAAGGAAAGACCGTTCAAGTTATTCCTCATGTTACTAATGAAATTAAACAACAATTAAAAAACGTCGCTAAACTTAGTAAAGCCGATGTTGTGATAGTTGAGGTTGGAGGAACGGTTGGAGATATCGAATCACTACCTTTTTTAGAAGCGATTCGTCAAGCTAGACGTGACTTTGGTTATAAAAATACCTTATATATTCACGCTACTTTAGTTCCTTATATTAAAGCGGCTAAAGAAATTAAAACTAAACCAACCCAACACAGCGTATCAGAGTTAAAATCACTAGGTATTCAACCTGATATGATAGTTTTAAGAACTGAAAAAGCTTTAACAAAAGCCACTAAGCAAAAGATTTCACTTTTTTGTGACGTCAAAGATGAAGCGGTTTTTGAAGTGGTTGATGTCAATATTATTTATCAAACAATCTTAAATTTAAAAGCGCAAAAAATTGATGATTTTATTTTAAAACACTTCAAGTATGATAATCTTTCAGAAGCTGATTTAACTAAGTGGGAACACTTAATCAAATCAATTATAACAACCACCGATGAAGTAAAAATCGGTTTAGTAGGTAAATATACTTCACTTCATGATGCATATTTATCGGTAGTGGAATCACTTAGACACGCTGGTTTTTATCACCACCATCATGTTAAAATAGAGTGGATTGATTCAAGCAAATTAGATGAAACAAATATTGATAAAAAATTAAATAGATTAGATGGAATTATTGTTCCAGGCGGATTTGGGAAAAGAGGAACTAATGGAATCTTAGATACCCTTAAGTATGGCCGAGAAAACTTAATTCCAACTTTTGGAATTTGTTATGGAATGGAATTAGCCGCGATTGAATACGCTAGAAACGTAATAGGCTTAAAAGGCGCTAATACTCCGGAAATTGATCCTCAAACCAAATATAAAATATTTAAGTTAAACGAACCAAACGGCAACGATAAATTGCTTAGAGTTGGGTTATCAAAGTTTAGTTTAAAACCAAAAACAAAAGCTTATGAAATTTATCATTCATTAGAAATTTCTGAAAGGCATCGTCATAGATATTCCTTTAATTTAAAGTACTATGATAAATTTGAAAAAGCAGGTATGGTCTTTTCTGGTTATGACCATGCCAATAATATGGTAGAGATTATTGAACTTAAGGATCATCCTTGGTATTTAGGAACTCAATTTCATCCTGAGTATGCTTCAAGACCCTTAAGAGCCCATCCGCTTTTTATTAGCTTTTTAGAGGCGGCAATTAACTATAAAAATGGTAAAAACAAATAAAAAGATATATAATACTTATTAGAGATTAGGAGGAATAAAAGATGATTGTATCTGCAAAAGAAATGTTATTAAAAGCGCATAAAGAAGGTTATGCGGTAGCCCAAATTAACATTAATAACTTAGAATGGACTAAATTAGTTTTAGAAGTAAGTGAAGAATTGAAATCACCAGTTATTTTAGGAGTTTCTGAAGGGGCAGCTAAATATATGGGAGGCTTTAATACGGTTGTAGCGATGGTAAATGCCTTACATGAGAGTTTAAAAATTACTGTTCCAGTTGCTATTCATTTAGATCACGGTAGTTTTGATGGCGCCCTAAAAGCTTTAGAAGCTGGTTTTACTTCGATTATGTATGATGGCTCTAATTTACCAATTGCTGAAAATCTAGCAAACACTAAAGAAGTCGTTAGATTATGTCATGCAAAAGGTGTTTCGGTAGAAGCGGAAGTTGGTGGCATTGGTGGCGAAGAAGACGGTCATGTTTCTGAAGGCGAATTAGCAAGCGTTTCAGAAGCGAAAGTAATGGTTGAAACTAAGATTGATTTTTTAGCGGCCGGGATTGGTAATATTCATGGACCATATCCAGCTGATTGGGCAGGTTTAAACTTTACGCGCCTACAAGAAATTCAATTAGCAACCGGTGGCATTCCACTAGTTTTACATGGTGGAACAGGAATTCCTGAGGATATGGTAAAAAGAGCCATTAGTTTAGGAGTCTCTAAAATTAATGTTAATACCGAACTTCAACTAGCTTTCGCAGCAGGTGTTAGAAAATATATTGAAGACGGTAAAGATTTAGCTGGTAAGGGCTATGATCCAAGAAAACTATTAAAGCCTGGCGTTGAAGCAGCTAAGCAAGTAGTTAGAGATAAATATGGCTTTTTTGGCTCAATTAATAAAGCTTAATTTATGAAAATTGAAGACGAATTAATTTATAGCGAGTATAGTAATTGGAAAGCTAAAAACCACGAATTATTAAAATATATCAATAGTAATCAAAGCTCTTTGAATCTAACCTTTGAAGCGGTTTTACCAGTCACAGATTTTTTATATGATTTATTAATCGAAGATGATGATTATGGTGAGCAAGAAGCTAGTATCTTTAATTTTGGTTTTTACTATGTGGTTCAAAAAGTTGAAGAGATAAAGACGCTTTATGAAAATCAGTGTCAAAAGGATTTTAAAAAATTAGAAAGATTAGCACCAACCATTAATCGTATGTTTGATGCAATTGACTTTGAAGCGGAACTGTTAACTTCTGGTAATGCTAAATCAGAAGATGTCGAACAAATCGTTGAGTTGGAAAAAGAATTGGTTAGTTATTTAGAAAAGGGCGAAAATGCGCCAGAAGAAGTATTTGAAAAACTTGATCTTGTCAGTGATAAAATATTTACAAAGCTAAATATTGAATATGAACAAATCAATTCAATCTTTATGGAGATTGCTCTTGGATTAGGAATCAAACTAACAATTTAACTGTTAAAATAAAAAGATTGGGTTTCCAATCTTTTTTTATGAAAACATGAAGAAATAACTCAATTTGCAAGTCATCCAGCTTTTTAGTATAATTAGGTAAAGGTTTAAGATAAAAAGGAGCGATAATATGAATTGTCCAAGTTGTGGATTTGAGTGGAATTATGAAGAAGATGGTTATATTGTTTGTTCTTCTTGTCAGTTTAAATGGAAAAAAGAGGAAGTAAGCGAAAAAGTTTATTATGATGCCTATGGCAATATCTTAGAAGATGGTGATAGTGTAATTTTAATTAAGGATTTAAAGTTAAAAGGTTCTAGTGAAACTTTAAAACAAGGTACTAAAGCTAATAATATTAAATTAGTTGATAGTGATCATGATATTGATTGTCGAATACCAGGCTTTGGTAATATTAGTTTAAAATCGGAGTTCGTAAAAAAAGCCTAACTTAAATTAGGCAAGATAGACATAAAAAAAAGCTTAATTTTATTTAAGCTTTTTTAATTATATCGTTATTTTTCTTTTAAATGTGGAAATAAAATAATATCTCTTATCGATTGACGATTTAGTAGTAACATCACAAAGCGGTCGATACCAATTCCTAGTCCACCAGTTGGTGGAAGACCATATTCAAGCGCTTCAACGAAATCATAATCGATTTCATTAGCCTCTAAGTTTCCTGATTGACGTTCTTTTAGTTGTTCCTTAAAACGATCTAGTTGATCAATTGGGTTATTTAATTCTGAATAAGCGTTACCATATTCAGCACTTAAAATAAATAATTCAAAGCGGTCTGCAAAACGTTCGTCGGCCTCATTTTTCTTAGCCAAGGGGCTAATTGAAGTTGGATGTCCATAAACAAAGGTCGGTTGAATAATGGTTTTTTCAACGAATTCATCAAAAAATTCTTGAATAATATGACCAATTGTGAAGTGAGGTTTTAATTCAACATGATGTTTTTTAGCTAGTTTTTTAGCTTCTTCTAAAGAAATATCTTCAAAAAAGTTAATACCAGTAACCTCTTTGATAGCTTCGACCATGTGGATACGCTTAAAAGGTTTTGAAAAGTCAATTTCTTGATTATCAAAATTAATAACAGAAGTGTTTTTTACGGTTTTAACCACATATTTTAAAGAGTTTTCCATTAAGTCCATCATACCTTCCATATCGGAGTAGGCTTGATATGCTTCAACGGTAGTAAATTCAGGGTTATGAGTAGAATCCATTCCTTCGTTTCTAAATAAACGACCGATTTCATAGACGCGTTCCATTCCACCGACGATTAGTTTTTTTAAAGGTAGTTCGGTTGCGATTCTTAAATAAAACTCCATATCAAGGGCGTTATGATGGGTAATAAAAGGTCTTGCGGTTGCCCCACCTAAAATTGGTTGTAAAACCGGAGTTTCGACTTCAACGAAACCAAGGCTATCAAAGTATTGTTGAAAAGCTCTAATAATTTTAGGTCTTGTATAAGCGATTTCTCTTGCATCTTCATTACTAATTAAATCAAGATATCTTTTACGTCTAGTTTCTTCAACATCTTGTAGGCCATGGTATTTTTCTGGTAATGGTCTTAAGGCTTTTGATAGGTGAGTATATTTATAAACTTTAATGGTTAATTCGTTAGTGTTAGTGCGAAAAAGTTGGCCTTCAACCCCGATGATATCGCCTAAGTCGGCTAATTTATAAACTTCAAAGTCTAATTCTGAGATGGTATCTTGACGAATATAAAGTTGGATTCTACCTAATTTATCTTGGATATGCATAAATCCGGCTTTACCTTGGCCGCGTTTTAAGACGATACGACCAGCGATTTTGACTGTTAAAGGATTTTCAACTAATTGTTCTTTAGTAAAACTATCATAGGTATCAATTATATCTTTGGTGTGATGGGTTACATCATAACGCTGACCAAAAGGACGAACACCGAGTTCTATTAATTTATTAAGCTTTTCACGGCGGACTATTTCTTGATCAATCAGTTCTCTTTCCATTTATTATATCCTCTTTTCTTCTTTTAACAAAATAAACATTTCCTCATTTTGGTTAAGGGAAGTTATTTTGATTGTTCTAATTTTATTTCCTAAAGTTATGGTTAAAATATCGCCTATCTTAACAAGAGAAGCGGGTTTAGCGACTTTATCATTAATCGTAATTAAGTCTTTATCGGAAGCTTCTTTAGCAATAACACGGCGTTTGATTAACCTGGAAGTTTTTAAGTATTTATCTAAGCGCATTTAGTTTTCTTTGGTGCTATCTTCAACCGCTTCGCTCACTTGATTTTTTTCTTTGTGGTGATTATCATAGCCAGCTAGTTTTCCAGTAGCTTCTATTTCCAAAATATCGGCTTTATTAAGCGTTTCGGCCTTCATTAAATAATTGGCGATCGCATCTAATAAATCGCGGTTTTCGGTAATGATTTTAGTGGCAGTAGCGTGGCAATGATCGATAATCTTTCTAACTTCAATATCGATTTCATGGCCGACTTTATCGCTGTAATTTTTTTCTTTCATATAATCGCGCCCTAAGAAAACATTGCCTTGGGCTTGTTCGTATTGAAGTGGTCCTAAGTCGCTCATTCCATATTCAGTTACCATGGCTCTAGCAATTTGTGTGGCACGTTGAAAATCGTTATGAGCACCTGTTGTAACTGAATCAAAAGCAACCTCTTCAGCAACTCTACCACCTAAAAAGCCGGTAATAGTTGCTAGTAGTGAATCTTTTGTTTCTAAAAATGTTTCTTCTTTAGGTGTCATTAAATTATAACCACCAGCTCGACCACGGGGAATAATAGTAACCTTTTGTACTTCAGCGGCATCTTCAAGCTTTAAACCGATAACAGCGTGTCCGGCTTCGTGATAAGCAACCAATTTCTTTTCTCTAGGATTATAGGAACGAGAAGTTTTAGCAGGTCCCATCATCACACGGTCGATAGCTTCATCGATATCGCTTTCGCTAAGGACGTTTCTATTAGCTCTAGCCGCTAGTAAGGCAGCTTCGTTTAATAAGTTTTCAATATCAGCACCAGAAAATCCTGGAATTCTTTGTGAAACCTCGGCTAAACTAATGGTTGTATCAAGGTGTTTATTTCTAGCATGTACTTTTAAAATAGCTTCTCTAGCTTTTACATCTGGTAAGTCAATAGTAATTAAACGGTCAAAACGACCAGGACGAAGTAATGCTGGATCTAAGACATCGGGACGGTTAGTTGCTGCCATAATAATAATTCCGATATTAGGATTAAAACCATCCATTTCTACTAATAACTGGTTTAGGGTTTGTTCGCGTTCGTCATGTCCGCCCCCAATTCCAGAACCTCTTTGGCGACCAACCGCATCGATTTCATCAATGAAAATAATACAAGGTGCATTTTCTTTGGCAACTTTAAATAAATCACGAACTCTTGATGCTCCGACACCGACAAACATTTCGACGAAATCAGAACCACTAATTGAATAAAAAGGCACAGAGGCTTCGCCTGCTACGGCTTTAGCTAATAAGGTTTTACCCGTTCCTGGTGCACCAACTAGCATAACTCCTTTCGGAATTCTAGCTCCGACATCTTTATATTTTTTAGGGTTTTTCAAAAAGTCAATAATTTCATTTAATTCAAGTTTTTCTTCATCAGCACCAGCTACATCTTCAAAAGTAACGGTTTTAGTTTTAGTAAGTCTAGCTCTGTTTTTAGCGAAATCAAAAGCTTGTTTGTTTTGATTACCAGCACTTCTAAACATTATAACCATTAAGACCACTAAAATTATGATTGGTAATAAGTTTAGTAAAAACGACCAAATATTAAAACCAGACAAACGACTTTCCGATAAAACAATATCAATGTTATTGTCTTGTAACTGATAAACTATTGTTCTAATTTCAATTACATCACTTTCAAAAACTAAAACAGTAATAAATGTTTTATTTGAATAATCATTTCCAACCATAGTTTTAAATTTACCTTCAATGGTAAATCCGTTAGCATTGTAATTGTTATCAGGGGAAATGTAGATTTCAGCAATATGTCCATCTTTTAATTCGTTTTTGATTTCTTCAACACCTAAAGCGATTGGTGAGGGAGTAATTAAGTCATTGATAAAAATAAAGATTCCTACAAATAGGACTACCATGATAATTATTAATAACCAATCAGGGCGTTTTTTTGGTTTTTGTTGTTGTTGTGGATTCATAATACACCTCTTTTTTTATTATTTCGAGTAAACGGATTTTTTTAATACTCCAACAAAGGGAAGGTTACGATATCTTTGATTATAATCAAGCCCATAACCAACTACAAATTCGTTTGGAATAGTTTTACCGATGTAATCGGCAGTAAAGGTTAAGTTTCTTCCGGCTGGTTTATCCAACAAAGAAACAATCCTAACTGATTTTGCTCCTCGATAAAGCAATAACTTAGATACGGTATTAATAGTTTTTCCCGTATCAATTATATCTTCAACAATTAAAATATCGCGATTCGAAACCGGAATATCTAGATCTAAATTTATTTGAACTTCGCCAGTAGATTTAGTTCCACTATAACTTTTGACGTCCATATAAGCTATTTCAATTGGTAAATTAATATAGCGCATTAAATCCGACATAAAGGGATTACACCCCTTTAGTAATCCGACTAATAATAGGTTTGAATGGATTTGATAATCGTTTGTAATTTTTTGACCTAAAGTTTGACAGATAAGATCTATCTCATCTTTTGTTAACAATATTTGTTTAATATCTTCTAACATTTAATTTGTTTCCTCATTAACCGATAAATAAATGCTGTTTTTAGAACCGAGAGTATGGTTTACATAATAATTTGGGATCCATAATATTTTATTATTATCATCGGTTATAACAACTAATTTATCGCGTTCTTCCATTGGAACTTTGGAATCAATTAATAATTTTTTTAATTTCTTAGTCCCATAATCATAAGAAAGTATGTCGCCGTCTTCCCTTGTTCTGGCCCAAAGTGGAAATTTGATTTCATCATAACTTAATTTAATCGTGATCGCCTTTGAGGTTGAACGTTTAGTTGAATAGAAAAACTCTAATTCGGGACTTAATTCTTTACTAGCTTTAATCTTTTTAAAATAAATTTCGTTGCGAGGCTTAATTTCGGCTTTTTCATAAAATTTTACTAACTGATATTTGTTACTTAAATAAACAGTTTGATTCGGTTTTTTAGAAAGAAGTACCTTTCTAATTTTTTCAATCAATCTAAAATTTAAGTTAATCCCATTTAATTCTAGATAATAAGCGATAACATCATCTTGAATTGCTTGATCAAGTTTTTTAAATTTAGGAATATTTAGATTGGGACTATCTTTAACAAACTCTAAAGTGTTTTTTCGAATAAATTTATAAGCGGCAGAAACTTGCTTGGAATATTGTTCGATTTGGGTTAAGAGGTTTTCGTTTTCTTGTTTCATAATCGGAACTAAAGCTAGGCGATAACGATTTCTTAAGTAACTGTCAGAAAAGTTTGATTGATCAACCATAAAAGGAACATCGTGTTCTTCGGCAAAACAATAAAAATTTTCTTTTTGCTGATATAAAAATGGTTTAACATAGATAAACTCGCCTTGTTGGGAAATTTGTTCCATACCAGAATAGCCATCAAGACTACTACCCCTAGTTATTTTTATTAAAATTGTTTCTAATAAGTCATCGAGATGGTGAGCTGTAACGATATAAGGAGTTTGATTTCTTTTTGCGACATCTTCAAGATGTTTTCTTCTTAAATTTCTAGCTTTGTTTTGGAAATCACTAGTTAAATTTAAATCTAATTTAAAATAATTAAAAGGAAGACAATATTTTTCAGCATAGTCTCTAACCATATTTGCTTCATCAATTGATTGACCCCTAACTTGGTGATTAAAATGAACGATGACGATATTTAGCTTAAGTCGGCGAAGAAAATCCATTAAAACCATTGAATCAACCCCGCCACTAACAGAAACTATTAATTTTTTTGAAAAATCTATGTTGATTTCTTTTTTAAACTGTCTGATAAGTTTTTGCATATATCCATAATCCTTTATTTAGTATTATTATAGCATATTATACCATAAATGGTTATAATATATGCGTGAAAGGATAATGATTTTTATATGCTTATTTTGGCTAGTAATTCGCCTAGAAGAAAAGAAATATTAAATAAATATCAAATTGAGTTTGAAATTATTCCTAGTTTTGTTGATGAAAAACTAGTTGATGAAAAAAATCCTGAAAGACTAGTTTCAAAGTTAGCCATGTTGAAAACTGAGCAAATAGCCAATCAATATCCAAATCGTTTGGTCCTAGGTGCGGATACGATTGTTTTTTATAATGGGATTGAATTCGGAAAGCCCTTAAATGATGAAGATGCTTATCAAATGTTAAAAAAATTAAGCGGAAATACCCATCAAGTATATACGGGAGTAGTATTGATTAAACAAACTGAAAATTTTATAAAAAGCTATGTTGTAAAAAGTGATGTCAAATTAAAAAAACTGACTGATAAGGAAATTTGGGAATATATAAAAACCAAAGAGCCATTTGATAAAGCAGGCTCTTATGCAATTCAAGGAATTGGTGCTAGATTCATTGAGTTTTTTGATGGTTCATATGAAAATATCGTTGGTCTTCCTTATAGCCATTTGTTAAAAACTGAGTTTTATAAATTGCCAAAAAGTATAAAAAGCGATTTAATTAAGGATGAAAATAATGTTTAAAATAGGTAATGTTGAAATAAAAAGTCAAGTTGTTTTGGCGCCTATGGCTGGAGTTTCGAATCACAGCTTTCGAAAACTTGCCAAAGAAATGGGAGCGGGATTTGTTGTTTCAGAAATGGTTAGCGACCATGCCTTACATTATAAAAACAAAAAAACATTTGAACTGCTTTATATGGAAGAAGAAGAACGACCAGTTGCACAACAAATATTTGGATCGAATCTTGAATATATGTTAGAAGCAGCCGTTTTTTTAGATAAACATTCTAATTGCGATATCATCGATATTAATATGGGATGTCCGGTGCCTAAGGTAGCTTTAAAAAATCAAGCTGGTGCTGCTTTGATGAAAAATCCCGAAGCGATTTATCAAATAGTTAAAACTATTAAAGATAATGTCAGTAAACCGGTAAGTGTCAAAATAAGATCAGGCTGGGATTTTAATTCAATCAATGCGGTTGAAATTGCCAAAATTGTCGAAAAAGCTGGAGCTGATGCGATTACCATTCATGCTAGGACTCGTTCACAAGGTTATTCTGGGATGGCAGATTGGCAAATTATTAAAGCTGTAAAAGAAGCTGTAGCGATACCGGTAATTGGTAATGGTGATGTAGTTGATGGAAAAAGCGCTAAGAAAATGTTAGAAGAAACTAAAGTTGACGCCGTTATGGTTGGAAGAGCGGCAATGGGAAATCCATGGATTTTTCGAGAAATTATTCATTACTTAAAAACCGGAGAAGAGCTTGCTAAACCGACTTATCAGGAAATAGAAGATGTAATTTTAAGACACCTAAATGATTTATTAACTTCAAAAAATAAAAAAGTTGCGATTCTAGAAATGCGCGGTCACGGTTCTTCTTATATTAAGGGGCTGCCTAATAACGCTAATGCTAGAAAACAAATTATGAAAGCCAATACTAAAGAAGAGTTTATCAAGGTTATTAATGATTATTTTAAATCTCTTGAATCATCCGATATATAAAAAAAAGAAAATGGCCTTATAAGGGCCTTTTTATTTGTTATAAATATTTTATTTAAATAACTATTTTATCTCATATTTCTTAAATTTGTTATATTCCGTTGGGCTAACTGATGCTAAAACATATATCCCGTTTTCACGATATTCGCTTTTAATTAAATTGGTTTTTTCTTTAAAATAGTTAAAAATTTGCCCCTCATCAAAGGGGATAATAAAAGATTTAACTTCATTATTTGGATAAATATTTAAATAGATGTTATCAATTAAATTATCGATATTTTCTCGTGTTTTATTTGAGATTAAAATATAGTCAAATTCAAGATTAAAAGGCTTATCTATTAGGTCTTTTTTTGTCACAACAGTTAAACGTTCGATTTCATCAATCTTTAGTTCAGCTAAGACATTTAAAGTAGTCTGGACTTGTTTTTCAGAAGGATTTAATCCGTCAATAACGTGAATTATTAAGTCGCTATCTTGAATATCGGATAAGGTTGATTTAAAGGAGTTAATGAGTTCTGGCGGCAATTTAGAAATAAATCCAACGGTATCAATCAAAATAAATGGTGGGTTGTTTTCTTTTTGTAATAATCTTGATTTGGTATCTAGTGTGGCAAATAAGATATTTTCTTCAAAGGCTAGTTGATTGGAGTTAGATAAAAGCAAGGATAAATTGTTTAAAATTGCTGATTTACCAGCATTTGTATACCCAACTAAAGATACTACTGGTATCTCATTTTTCTTTCTTTGAATTCGGGCTTGGGTTCTTTGTTTATTGATGGTTTTTAATTCTTTATTGATCTTAGAAATCTCATCTAATAATTTGCGTCGATCCATTTCTAGTTTAGTTTCTCCGGGACCCTTAGCGTTATATGTTCCACCGCCTTGTCTAGAAAGTGATTTTCCTAGACCAACTAAACGCGGTAACATATATTGGTTTTGGGCTAGTTTTACTTCTAAAATTGCTTCTTTACTTTGGGCTCTTAAAGAAAATATTTGCAAAATTAAAAAGCTTCTATCAATTATTTGAATTTCTAATGAAGCTTCTAGATTTCTAATTTGGGCTGGTGATAATGTATCATCAACAATTAAAATATCAGCTTCATAATGAGTGATTGACATTTTGATTTCTTCAATTTTTCCGCGTCCAAAATATAAGTTTGGTGTTGGTTTGAATCGATTTTGAGTAATGCGATCGACTACCTCTATTTGTAGCGTTAATGCCAAATTTGCTAATTCTTCAAGCGATTGATTTAATTCATATTGATTTTGATTTAGGGTTAAACCCGCGATAATTGCTTTATCCATAATCCACCTTTTATTCTATTATACTATATCATAAAATATGGTATAATAAAGTAGATAAAAAAGAAGGTGGTATATTATGTGGCAAGGACACCCAATCTGGGAGATTGTTGTAGTAACATATATAATTTGGATATTGGTTGTTGCAATATTAAGATTGATGTTTATTAATAAGACAACATTTAGTGTTGTCATTTCCGGTTTAGTCTTTATTGGACTGATGCTTTTAGCTTATTTTTTCTTAATTCCTCCTAACTCGGAAATTTTAAAAAATATTGTCTTAGCGATTATTGTAATTACAACTCCAATCACAATATTCATTTTTATATTACCAGAAGTTAAAAAAACATTTGAAGTAACTACTATTAAAGAAACAACTACCATTATTGCTAGTTCACAAACAAAAGATAATATTATTGAAGCAGTTTTAGAACTATCTAATCGAAAGATTGGTGCTTTAATTACGATTGAAAATCATATTTCTTTGGAACAATATGCCGATAAAGCGATTAAAATGAAAAGTGCAGTTACTAAAGAGCTTTTATTAAATATATTTACACCTCTAACGCCACTTCATGATGGAGCGGTAATTATTAGAGGTGATGAGATTTTAGTAGGCGGAGCGTATTTTCCGCTATCTAAAAATGATAGTTTTGATAAAACCATGGGGTCACGTCACCGTGCCGCTTTAGGTATAAGTGAAGAAACAGATAGTCTAACGATTGTTGTTAGCGAAGAAACAGGAGATGTTTCTATTGCTTACGAAGGAATTTTAATTAAAATGACTGATCGTGAGAAGTTATTAGAGTATTTGAATATCTTAATGAAGTGAGGTTAGAAAAATGAAAAAAATTTTAAAAGTTATTTTAAAAATGATAACACAACCAATTACTTTTTTAATCTTATATCAACCAGGCGAAAAGTTTGTAAAGTTTATTAATAAAAATCGTTACTTAATTTATATATTCGCGACATTAGTAACTCTTACAATTGTTTTCTTTATTTATTTTTTCCCTTATTTATGAAATTAAGGAAGGTGTAATAATTTGACTTTAATTGTTCCAGCATATTTAATTACGGTCGCTGCCTTGACGTTATTAGTAACTATTGTCGAGGCAATCGAAAGAAAAAAAGTTAATAAAATTACCTTAATCATCTCAATTATTAATCTGCTAGTAGTAGCGGTTTTATCGATTGCTTTTTATTATCCTGATGTCAGTGGTGAGTTGTTGTTTCAACAAATATATTTTGCTTATTCAATTTTTAATTATGCTTTATTAGGGCTTATAACGATATTTTATATTTTAAAATTAGTTTTAGAAAATCGCGAATTAAAATTATTTACAAATTCAATTATGGCTAGTCCCTGGAAAACATTTGTGATTGTCAATAGAAAAAATAAAATTAAAAAGATTTCAGCTGATTTATTAGAAGAACTTGATATGGAACCAAAAGAGGTTTTAAAAAAAGATTTGTTTGAAGTAATTAATAAATCACTTAGAATCATTAAAATTAATAATGCGCTTTCTAGCAACAAAGAAGCAGAACAAAAATATTATGAACAAATTAAATTAAGTGAAGAAAATGATTTAAATGTTTATGAAATAAACTTTTATAATTACATGGGAGAATTAGTTATTCTTCATCTAACGGATCAACCGATTTATACAACTATAGGCTATAAGGGAAGAGTTTTAATTGGTGAAAAGAAAACCGATTTTGATTTATTAGGTGTAGAAAAGAAACTAAAATTAACCGAAGAAGATTTAGATATTTTAAGAGAACAATATATTGCAACACTTGAAATTACACAAGAAGGCCTATCTTTTGTTGATATTGATGAAAATTCACAATGGATTTCTGAATCACTAAAAGAAGCTTTAGGTTTTTATGAAAACAATATTTCATTAGATGATTTTAGACGTTTAATGCATCCAGAAGATTTGCAAAAATATTTATTAAAATTAAACCAATTAACATCTAGTAATCCTTCATTAAAAGTAACATATCGGCTCTATTCAAAAGGAGTTTATCAATGGTATCAAGAAAACTTAAAGAGAATTTTTTCTGAAACAAGAGCTATGATAGTTAGCAGTATTAACCCTATTAAAACTAAACACTTTATGCAAACTAATATTGATGTATTAGATGAGTTGAAAGGCGAAAACGATTTAATCATCAGCCTTCAAAATTTAATTGCTGATTCTAAATTTTTTCATCTAGCTTTAGTAAAAGTTGGAAATTTAAAAGAAGTAAACGAAAAACACGATCGAGCGATTGGAAATTTAATATTAGCGCAGTATGTTCAAAAAATTAGAAGCAGTTTTGTAACTGATAGTGGCGATATTTTTAGATTAACAGGATCAACTTTTGCCATTATTTTAAGTGATCGTAAAAAGATGGGGCTATTAAAATCAGGGACCGAAATGAGTGATGATTATTTAAATATGCGGGCTGAGTTTGGTTCTGTTCAAGCGGAATTAGTTGTTTATGCAGGTATTTCAGTTACTCAAAAAGATGGTTTTAATGCCAATGAAATACTAGCGGCCGCTAATAAAGCTTTAAAAGTGGCAGAGAATCCTAAATATAAAGGCCATATTTGTTATTATAGTGATATTAACTAATGAAAAAAGCGATAAGAACTAAAATAAAAGAATTACGAAATCAATTAACGATAGCCGATAAAGAAATTAAAGATCATCTTATTGTTAATCAAGTCTTAAATGATCCTAATTTTATTTCAGCTTTTAAAATAGGTGTTTATTTAGCTTTTAATAACGAAGTTGATGTCAAAAAATTATTATCATTAACTACAAAGGAGTATTATGCTCCTAAAATTAATGAAGACGATGAATTAGTTTTTATTAAAATTGATGAAAACAGTAAATTAATTTCTCATCAATTTGGCAATTTAGAACCAGAAGAAGGTTTAATCGCTAGTCAGCTTGATTATCTAATTGTGCCGGCGTTAGCCATTTCAAAAAATCTAACTAGAATTGGTTATGGTAAGGGTTATTATGATAAATATTTGGTTAAAAATAAAGTTTTATATAAAGTTGGAGTCATTTATAAGCTTCAAGAACTTGACTATCTTAAACCCGAACCACACGATATATCGCTTGATTATTATTTTACCGAGGATAGTTTATGAAAACTGCGATTATAGTTGCAGCCGGCAAAGGAACTAGACTGCAAAAAGATTTTAATAAAGTAAATTATCTAATTAAACAAAAACCGCTTTATTTATATAGTGCTGAAGTTTTTTTAAATCTTGGTTATGAAGTAATTTTAGTTTTAAGCGAAGAAGAAATAGAAAAACAGCAATTCTTTCCTAATATGAAAGTAGTCGTTGGTGGTAAATCAAGAAGCGAAAGCGTATATCAAGGTTTAAAAGTAGCCAGCGGCGACGACATTTATGTTCATGATGGCGCTAGACCGCTTTTAGATGAACAAATGGTTAAAGGCTTGGAATTAGAATTAACCAAAAGCGATGGGGCTTTTCTAGCTAAACCAATGGTTGATTCGTTAAAACAAATCAAAGAAGGTAAGATAACTACTATAGATAAGGAAAGCTATTATTTAGCACAAACTCCGCAAGCCTTTAGAAAAAGCGATTTAATTAAAGCTTATCAATTAAAAACTAAAGAATATCCTGATGAGGTAAGTTTAATTAATGATTTGTTACCCAATTTAAAAATTAGTCCCGTTATCAATTATCGACCAAATGATAAAATCACCTATTTTGAAGATTTAGTCAAAGTTAAAAAATTGTTTGGTAGGGAATTTAAAATCGGCCATAGCTTTGATATTCACGAATTAGTTAGAAATAGACCACTTTATTTAGGTGGGATTGAAATACCAGCAAATTATGGCCTTTTAGGTCATAGCGATGCTGATGTCTTGCTTCATGTAGTTTGTGAGGCGATATTAGGCGCTTTAGCAAAAGGCGATTTAGGAACTAACTTTCCTGATTATTTACCACAATATAAAAATATTAGATCGGAAAAGTTAGTTAAAGAAGCTTTAAATAAATTAGTTGAAGAGGGATATGAAATTGCTAATTTAGATGCATTACTATATCTAGAAAGCACCAAACTTGAGCCGTATATATTTAATATGCGAGAAAATATTGCTAAAATATTAGGACTAACTTTAAATAAAGTAAGTATTAAAGCAACCACAACTGAAAAAATTGGTCCCATCGGCGAAGATAGGGCGATTGCAGCAGAGGCGGTTGTCTTAATTAAGGAGATCATATAAATGACAGAATTAAAAACCGGTAATGTTAATATAACAGTTGAAACTGAACATGGCCCCTTTGAAATAGTCAAAAATTATCGAGAGGCATTTAATTTAGTTAAATTCAATGAAAGATATGTTGAAGAGGTTTTTGGCCAATATGCTTATATTGTTGGCGATGTTTCTTCGGAAATCTTAAGATTAAAAGGCTTTTCAGGTGAAATTACTGGACTAAATTCTTATAAACATATACCAGATTATTTAAATGAATATTGTAACTATAATATTGCGTATTATATTTTGAGAAACCCAAAAATAGATGTAAAATTAGAAGAAAAAGTTTCAAAACCGAAAAAGAAAAAACGGAAGAGAGGCAAAAAATATGACAGAAAACCAACAAATGTTCCAACAAGTAAACCAAATACTAACTAAAATACGCCCCTATCTTCAACAAGATGGTGGCGATATAGAATTAATAAAAGTTGAGGCTGGCATCGTTTATGTAAAAATGTTAGGCGCCTGCCAAGGTTGTTCACTATTTGATGTAACTTTATACGATGGGATTGAAAGAGCATTGGTAGAAAATATCCCTGGAGTTATAGGCGTAGTTCCAATTGAAGAGGAAAGAAAATGAAAAAATACGGATTGGTTGTAGATTCAACCTTGACGGTTCCCCTTGACATCTTAGAAGAAAACAATATTCTAGTAGCTAATTTAAAAGTCTTAATCGATGGAGAGCCGCAACCCTTAGATGTTTCAAATGAGGCAGTTGTTAGTGCTATTAAAGCTGATAAAGAAGTAAAAACTAGCCAACCAGCACCAGAAGACTATTTAAAAACTTATCAACAACATTTTGGTAATGGAGCTGAAGTGGTATTATGTTTTACTATTTCTAAATCTTTAAGCGGGTCTTTTAATAGTGCTAAAGTAGCGGTCGCATCGCTACCAGCTGAATATCAAGATAAAGTTTATGTTTTTGATACTGAATCGGTTAGTGTTGGTTCTAGATATTATTTAATGAAGGCAATAGAATTTCTTAATGCTGGTATGAGTCCAGATCAAACCATGATTAAGCTTGAACAACTAAAAAACCAAGGATATTTATTATTTATGGTTGATGATCTAGATACTTTAAAAAAAGGTGGAAGGTTAGGTAAGGTTAAATACTTTATTGCTAATATTTTAAAAATCAAACCGATTTTAAGATTTAAAAGAGGCGAACTAGAAATTTCTAATAGTACGGCTAGAGGTCAAGTTAGAGCGGTGGGATTTTTAATTAATAAAATAATTAAGGAACAAGAAAGCCATCCTCACAATAAAATTAAAGTTATTTTAGCAAACGTAGATCAAGATAGTGAAGCGTTAGAAATTGTTAATATTATGAATTTGAATCTGCCAAATATTCCGGTTGAATATGGTGGTAGAATTAGTCAAATAGTTACAAGCCATATCGGCCCAGGCGGAGTTGGCATATATGTATATTATGAATAGGAGAGTTGTAAATGGCGTATATTAAATTAAATGGTAAAGAAGCGTTAAAATTTATTAGTGTAGATCCGGTCGATTATCAAGATAAAATTAATGAAATCCACCAAATGATTCATGAGAAAACCGGTCCAGGAAGTGATTTTCTTGGTTGGGTAAATCTACCGATAACAAAAGAAGATGATGAAATTAGAGAAATCAAAAAAGCTGCGTATCAAATTCAAAAAAACGGTCCAGTTTTAGTTGTTATCGGGATTGGCGGTTCTTATTTAGGCGCTAAAGCCGCGCTTGATTATTTAAGAGGCGAAGAAATGCCGAAGCGAGAAATTATTTTTGCAGGCCATAATCTATCTTCTAATTATATGACTAAACTATTAAAATATTTGGACAATGTAGACTATTCAATTAATGTTATTTCTAAATCTGGAACTACGATAGAGCCAGCGATTGCATTTAGAATTTTAAGAGAACATTTAATTCAAAAATATGGTAGAAGCGAAAGCAAAAACCGAATATTTGTAACAACCGATCCTAAAAAAGGCGCCCTATTTGCACTAGCAAGTCAAGAAGGCTATCCAAAATTTGTTATTCCTAGCGATGTTGGCGGGAGATTTAGTGTTTTAACAGCCGTTGGATTATTACCAATTGCAGTAGCTGGTTATGATATAGATGAAATTATCAATGGAGCAACTCATGCCTATAAATATTATTTTAATGCTGATTTAAAAGTTAATGAGGCTTATCGATATGCCTTATTAAGATATCTTCTTAATTTAGAAGGTAAGAAAATCGAAGTCTTAGCTAACTATGAACCAGAACTTGGTTTATTAGGCGAATGGTGGAAACAGTTGTTTGGTGAGTCAGAAGGAAAAGACCATAAAGGACTATTTCCAGCTAACCTTAATTTTACAACCGATCTTCATGCTTTGGGACAATATGTTCAAGATGGCCAAAGACTTATGTTTGAAACGGTTTTAAAAGTTAAGGAGTCGTCTTCTGAAATTAAAATTCCTTTTGAACCAGATGATTTAGATAAACTTAATTATTTGTTTGGCAAAAACTTATCATATGTAAATGAAGTGGCATTAGAAGGAACCATGAAAGCCCACATTGAAGGTGGCGTTCCTAATATCT
>CAZRWC010000002.1:1979-38506 GCA_964603705.1 uncultured Acholeplasmataceae bacterium | reverse complement strand
TAACTTTATTCATAATAACTCCTTTTTTAAAGCAAAAGATAACAAAAACACTATAGTTTATAGTGAAATTATAACATATTTAACTAGTTTCTCAATGTGATTTCTATATTACCACTAAATAATTACTATTTAGCAAGCCGGTAGTAAACGAATATACTCATTTGTTAAGTAGCCGGCCGTGCACATACATTATTGGCTGTCAAATAAAAGATGAAAAAACATACTAAGTTGTGATAGAATGGTTATACAAGCTAAGGAGTGGTTTTATGATTTATAAAATTGAGGACAACAAATTAATACAACAAAATGAAAGTGGCTTCAAATTAGAGAGAGATCTTCAACTTCTAATTGAAAACAATTTATCTATTTTATTTGGATTAGAATTTATACAAACTGAGTTTTCTATTGGTGATTATAGATTTGATACTGTTGCTTTTGATAATGAAAGCAATTCATTTATTATTATTGAATATAAAAGAGGAATGAATGAAAGTATTATCGACCAAGGGTATGCTTATTTATCTACTCTTTTAGATCGTCGTGCTGAGTTAGTTCTACTTTACAATGAAGTCAATAATTCTAATCGTCTTATGAAAGACTTTGATTGGTCTCAAACAAGGTTAATTTTTGTTTCTCCAAAATTCAATGACTATCAAATTAACGCTGCTTCTTTAAGTGATACACCGTTTGATTTATACGAAGTTAAAAGATATGATGACTTAGTACAAGTCAATTTAGTAAATAAGAAATCTATTAAATCTAAAAAAGGAAACAGTGTAAACATACTACCAGATGCAGCTAAGAAAGTTGCTAGGGAAATAAAAGTATACACTGAAGATGACCATTTAAAAGGAGCTACACCAGAAACAGCAAACTTATACGAGCAATTAAAGGAAGAATTACTTAATATTGGCGATCTTAAAATAGATCCTAAAAAAGTTTACATTGCATTTAAAAGAAACACTAATGTTTGCGATATAGAAATAAGAAAAAACTGGGTTGTTGCTACAATCAACATGAGGCAAGGAACTTTAAATGATCCAATGAATAAAGCAGAATCAATTGTTAATATTGGTCATGTTGGTAATGGTGATTATAGAATAAGAATCAATAATTATGATGATATAGATTATGCTCTTCTTCTAATAAAACAATCTTATAAAATTAATTAGTCTATAATGATAATAAAAAGCTGCGAAATCATAATCACAGCTTTTTTCATGCAACAATATATGGTGACAATTATTAATAATGTACATTTGTTATTAACAATCTTTTTCTTTTTTCAAAATCAATAGGCATATATTTAATGATTTTGCTTCTTATAATAATATCGTCAAGTTTATAAGTAATATTATTCTTATCTAACGACTTAATATAATCTTCTGATATTAAACCATCGTCAATTAATAATTGAATTGGTGCAAACCTCTCAATAATACAATCAATACAAATAAAATGGTCATTTGCGAAGTTTTCTTCTATACCAGTAGCAAACAAATCTGTCTTTCTATATAGTGTTTTGCCTTCATTAATAAGGTTTAAGTATTCATATTTATTTGAATGATTATTATGTATAGAACCGCTGCAAAGGGCACATATTTGATGTTTTTCTTTCAATTCTTCTTTTGTTCCGGTATCCAATAAATCATCTAAATTATTTATTAAAATAATTTGATCAGAGTTATTTTCACTATCTACTGGCCAATCTATAGAAAAATGAATTAAATCTTTAATGTTATAAACCTCTACGGCATAAGTTTCAACAGAAAAAAAATTAATTACATTTTCTTTTATTTTGTTCTGAGTCAAACTATATTCATTATTTATACCCATTATACCTTCTTGAAGTTTCTCAAAAATAAAATTTTTCACTTCTTTTTCTTGTAAATAATTTAAAAATAAAAAACGATTAGCAACATTTGTTTTATTTAATAATTTACTATTACTTGGATTGTAATTGTAAATAGAAAAGAATTATTATTTAATTCTACTTCATCTTCGTGGGGATTAAATTCTATTGTTTTATCTTTAAATATAAATTGACCATTAGATGCTAAATCATACCATGTTTTAACTTCATCAAATAACCTTCTTTTAAACTCATAATGGGGTAATAAAATTATAAGAAAAATTGCATGAAAAATTTGTGCGTCAGTTAAAGCTTTGGTTTTTTTAAGAATCTATAATACTGGCCAACAATGTGTGATGTTTTTAATGTTATATGTTCTCTAACTTTGTAATTTTCCATTTTCATTTCCTCCACTAATAGTAATATTTTGAAAGTATTTTTCAACATATTCTTTTGCTATTTTTGAACCAGCTAAAGATGCTGTACTAAACCAATAATGTTCATAGCTTATATTTTGTTTAACTTCATCACCTTTCAAGAAATGGAGAGCCAACTTTACCTGCGAATCAACATCATCCATTTCAGCTTTATCTATTAAACTATATATAAGATTAGAGGGCATTTTTTGGATATTAAAGGAGTCTAAGTCAATAATTGTTAAATAGCCTTTACCAGCAATTAAACCATTTTTATATGCTAAATTAAATTGATTTCTAGCATTATATATATATCATTATTGTTTAAATATGTTTTACCTAGTATCAACTGAGATTCAGGCTCGCCTAATTCTGCTGCCTTTTTAAGACAATCAAGTGGTTTAGTTATTCCTTTGACACCGTGATTATCAAGATACCACAAATTATATAAAGAGATTGCATCTTCTTCTGATGCAGCTAATTCAAGATACTTAATCGCTAGGCTTTCGTCAGTTGGAACTCCAACACCAAAATAATAACATTTAGACAAAAGATTATAACCTCTTGAGTCTTTAGCATTTGTTAACTCAAGTGCAATTTTAAATATTTGCCTATCATGGGCTTCATTCATATTTTTATTTAAAAATAAGATTTCACCAATTATAACCAAGTCATGAATATTATATTTTTCTTGTAAAACTACATCTTCAAGTAATCTTTGATAATCTTCTTCTTTTGGTAATTTTACCGTTGAGAAATGTCTGCCATTTCTTATTTCTTGATAAAATTCTTCGTTATCTTTTACATATTTTATAACATATTTGTTCATAAACCATACTCCTTCAGTTCTTCCCTTAAAACATCTTCAAACTTTGTATCATCCGGAACTCTTAATACCAACATTGCTAATTGACCACTCCTATTACCTATAGAGTAACCTTTATTAACTTCAAGAGCTTTTAGGTTATCAATCACATATTTTCTTTTTTCTTTAATGACTTTTTTGTCTGTTACATCAAAATAGCCAATAGCTACTATTTGATCTATTAGCCACTCAATGTCATATGGACAATCTCCGTTTCCTACTAATGTAACGGAACCATTAATTCTACCAAACATGTTAGGTTTGATATTCGTTGTTACTTTAAATTTCATTTCTTTAAATTACCTTTCTTTTTATTCCAAAAAGAAAACGCCATCGACTGATGGCGTAATTTAACATGAATTGTTTTGCCATCATTCAAGCTTTAGCACCTTGCCTATTGGTAGGTTGCTGAAGGGTCATTGAGCTTGTCTCTCACCTTCTCTTTATGGTACCTTTATTCTAATACTTTTTTTAGTGTTTGTCAATCTTAAAATTTGAAACTCTTATTTTTTGTACTTCAGTTGCTTTTCTAGCATATATTCACCGATTTTCGGATTATCATATGCATCTATAAAACCTCTGTTGTTTCGATAATCTATCTTTAACATTTTGTCTATTAAATCAGTTTCATTTGTAACAACTACAAAAATTGAATTTGTAACCTCAGCTATGTTAAGTAAAAAACAACTAATAGCCTCATCAATTTCTTTAAATAATTCTAAGGATACTTTTCTACTATCAAATAATAAGTATCTGTTAAATCTAATGTTTTCTTCTTCATTAAAATAGAGTTCCATTTTAAACATGTGTTCTTTAGCATTGTTGCTCTTGATAGAGAAAATTTAAACATAGTACTAAAGTTATCAAATAAAGCTGATGACGATATTGATTATAACGAAATATTTGAGTCTAACCCTATATTACAAGGTTCTTATGGTTTTACACAAACCAGACTCCACTTAGAAATAAAGTGGAAATTATTTTTAACTTAAACTCGAATAGCCTCCAAACACTAATCATTAAAATAACAAAAAAACTCGAATAGCCTCTAAACACAAACAATAAAACGACTTATCAGAATTATAAAAAAGTCGTTCATTTAATGGATTATTGAATTTTTAAATTTATGATGCGAATTAAGCGGTTTTATATAAACTGCTTTGTAAGGCTCGCAACTCCCCTTTTATAGAATAAAAAATGCCACGATTTCTCGTAGCATTTTGTTAACATCACAATGGCGATGCAGGAGGGATTCGAACCCCCGACCGACGGCTTAGAAGGCCGTTGCTCTATCCAACTGAGCTACTGCACCAAACGTAAATAATATTATACATGAATTAAATCTTAAAGTAAAGAAAAAAGGTAGGTTGTTAAAACACTTTAAATCCGCCAATTTACACCAATGATAGAACTCAACTCACTAATAAATATATAGATGGTGGCGGAGAAAAGGGGATTTGAACCCCTGCAACCTGTTACAGTCCTACGAGCTTTCCAAGCCCGCCTCTTCAGCCGCTTGAGTATTTCTCCGTCTGGCGCACCCAGCAGGACTCAAACCTGCAACCTTCACCGTCGGAGGGTGATGCGCTATTCAATTACGCTATGGGTGCTAACTTAAGCCAAATTAATGGCTTATTCAATTATATTTGATTACTTAGCTAAGGTTCCCATCGGATCCCATGGCTTTAATTCAATTGGTTTTAAATCCCATGCTTTAGCTTGTCGTTTGGTTAAATATTTTTTATGTACAACCGCTTGATAAACATATTTATTAAACCAAGTGTCACTAGCAAGATAATAGCCTTTATCACCGGCTTTATCACCCCATGAATTTTGAATTTTCCATTTATTAGGAACTCCATCATCAAGATTTACGCCAGTAATGGTCATAGCATGTCCCATCGCACTTGCCCTATAATCAAGCATATCACCTTTTTCAAAAGTTAAATCAAGTCCAAATAAACCTTGATAATCAAAACCTTTGTCATCCCAAATTCCTTCTAATCTAATACCATCAAAAGCAACATCGGCCCCAAACCAAACTGTTTGTCCTTCAATTAATTGATTTAAAATAAGATCTTTGAAATCACCCATTGGTAAATTTAAGTGTTTAATTATATCACCTTCAACGACATTATTTAAATATTGAATCGTATAAGTTTTATAAAATGGTTTATCGTTAGTTGGTGAATTGATAACCGAAATATAATCATCTAAATTAACGCCAACAAATCTCTCATAAAAACTAGCTGGTGTTAAGTTTTTTTCAAGATGATAATTTTGATCTTTATCGACATATTCAAAGTCAAATGTTTTTGGCGGATTACCAAAGTTTGCACTTAAAAAGGTATAAAGTTCATCCAAGGTTTGGGCTTTAAGAAGATCTAGACCAACCATATCGTCTTTTAATTGACGTGCTTTATAAGCATATTGCCTTAATTTTAAATTAATATATTTATTCATTGGATAAGTCATACTACTTGATTTCGTTTCTGGCATAACAGTTTTAGGTACTAAACCATACTTTTTGACAACATTTACAAACATTTGCCATTGACCACCATCTTGAATTCCTTGATTTAATAAATATTGTAAGGTTCTATCGTCTTGATCAACCGCTACAAAATCATTGATACTTTCTAAGAAGAAATTAATTTTTTCTAACTTATCATAAAAAGCCACATAATTTTGAGAAAATTCAAAATTTGCTAAATTTAATTTTTTAGCGGTTTCCTCGCGTAAAAAATTTAAGCCGGCAAAAATCCAACAACGTCCAGTTGCTTCTTGATTGGTTACAGGCAAAGTTTTTACTTCATTTGAAAAATAAAAATGTTGGTTTTTTGCACTATCCATCACTCTTGTAACATCAGTTAAATTGGTTTTATATAAAATGTTTTGTAATGCTTTTTGAATTGGTTTTTTGTTAAAACTTGTTTCTAATTTTAATAAATCTTTTTTTGTAATCATAAACTACCTTCTCTCTATTAGTTGTAACATCTCTTTTAAATATATTTTTACTTCTTCGTTTGTCTCATAATTAAAAACATTTTGACTAATTTCTTTTAATTCCTGATAGGTCACTTTCGATAATATTTCTCTTATCGGTAATATTGCTCCCTCCATCATGCTTAATTCGTCAATACCTAGACCAACTAAAACTAAACTTAAATCTTTATTGGCGGCTATTTCTCCACAAAGTCCGACCATTTTATTTTGTTTTTTGGCTTCATCTATAACATGTTTAATTAATCTTAGAAAGCTGGGATGATAAGGTTGATATAGATAATTGACTGAATCATTCATCCGATCTGCCGCAAATAAATATTGAATTAAATCGTTAGACCCAATACTGATAAAATCTACTTCCTTTAATAGTTTTCCAACATTTAAGGCAGCAATCGGCACTTCAATCATGATGCCAAATTGATAGGTGTTAATCTTGTTTCCTTCTTTAATTAATTCAGTTTCAACTTCACTAATTAAAGCTTTAGCTTCAATGATTTCTTCAACAGTAGAAACCATTGGAATCATGATACCTAAATTGCCATAAATATTGGCTTTTAAAAGCGCTCTTAACTGTGTTTTAAAAATGTCTTTATAGGTGAGTGAAAGTCTTATAGCGCGATTTCCGAGAAAAGGATTGGTTTCGGATTTAATATTTAGATAAGTCAAGGCTTTATCGCCCCCAATATCTAGCGTTCTAATAATATTTAATTCCTTTTTATTAGATTCTAAAGCCTCTAAATAAGCTTTTTCTTGTTCAGTTTCGCTAGGCATAATTACTTTTTCCATGTAGAGAAACTCTGTCCTATATAAGCCAATACCTTCTGAGATGTTAGTACCCTTTAAATCGCCTAGATTAGCGATATTTAAGGCCAATTTAACTTGATGTCCGTCCTTAGTAACTGTAGCTTTATTTCGGTAAAGTGCCAGTCTAGATTCTCTAGCAGATATTCTTTCTAAATACTCATTATAAACAGCAACATCAGAGGTTGTTGGATCAGTAATAATTTGCCCGTACCTTCCATCAATGATTAAGGAAGTGTTATTAGGTACTTTTTCAACAGGTATTCCTACAATTGCTGGTATACCTAATGTTCTAGCAATAATTGAAGCGTGTGAGGTAAAACTACCATGTTCGGAAATAATACCTTTCACAAATTTAAAATCTAGTGAAGCGGTTGAAGATGGGGTTAAATCTTTCACAACTAAAATAACCGGTTTATCAAAAGTAAGCGGCTTTTGTTCAAGATTTAAAAGGTTGGCGATAACTCTTTTAAAGACATCATTAAAATCAATTGAACGAGCTCTTAGATATTCATCTTCTACTTCTTTAATCAAATCTAAATAATAATTACTGGCAACTTCATATGCATAAGGAGCTGAATAGCCTTCTTTAATAAATTGTTTAACTTCTTTAAGTAATTCCGGATCATTTAAAATTGATAAATGAGCATCGAAAATTAAACAATCATCATCACTAAGTGAAAGTTTTGCGATTTTTTTAAGACTATTTATATCATTTTCAGCTTTATTTAAAGCATTATTTAAGTGCGTTAATTCCGTTTCTTGATCATCAGCATATTTATATGTAATTTTTAACTCTTGTTCGTGATAATGAAAGCTTTCAGCAAAACCAACTCCTTCACTAACACCAATACCTTTTAAAATCATATGACCTCTCTTTCATCTTTGAAACTTTCAACGATGGCATAATCATCATGCTTAACAATTACTAAACTAGTATTAACATATGGAATAATATTAGAAACTCTTTGTGGTGGTACAGAAATTAAAAGTTGAATCGATAAAGAATTATAAAATTTCATCATCGCTTCGATTCTAGATTCGTCCATATTGTTAAAGGCTTCGTCAAATAAAACTACACAACCAGAATCAATTCGTTTGTTTCTAGATAGTAATTGTTGGAAAGATGCCGCAATTACGATATAAAATGGAACTTGCGTTTCGCCTCCCGATTTTTCTCTTGAGACTTTTGAGAAAAAGGAGATATTACCATTAGCGTTTTTAATTTCAATATCATAACTCATATAGTTTCTATAATCTAAAAACTCATAAGCTAGGCGATCATACTCTGGATTGTCACTTGAAATTTTTTCAAATAGTTCCATTAAAATTCGTTCATTTTTCTTTGATAAACTTTCCGTAAATAAAGTATCGTGACTATCGGTATTAACACTCATTATAATATTATAATAAAGTTTATATTCCGGATCTAGGCTAGGGCTATAAACTAGTTGGTATTGGTCAGTACCAAATTTTTTACCCTTTAAGGCAAAGTTTAACTCTTCGATTTGTTGTTGGGCATTTTCAATTGAAGCTCTTAATTTATTAACAAAATCTTCTTTAAAACTTGCTTCACTAGCTTTTCTTAGTTCGGTTGCTTCGATTTCATATTTAATTAAGTTTTGGTTTTTAATTAGGTTAGCTTCTTGTTCAAAATAAATCAAAGATTCAATATTTGGTTCCTTACCAAAGGAATAATTATGAATATAGGCTCTCATTTGATTGGTTAAATCATTATCTAATTTAGAGTTTTGGGTTCTTATAGTTGTATTTGAACTAGCAATATCTTGAGAAATTTTATTGTAATCTTCTTTGGTTTTTTGTTTTAAAGCGTGAAATTGAGTTTGTGAGACAGCTAGCACTTCCGGATTTTTTAAAGCTAATTCTTTTTGCGCATCCATAAATTCATCTAGCTTAATTTTAATATTATCGATTGATTCTAAGACTCTAGTTCTTTCGTCTCTAGCATTGGCAATTTCAGAGATTACTTTTTCATTATCTAATCTTAGTTGTCTACGACGATTTTTTTCGTTATCAATTTCTTCTTCTAGTTTTTGGACATCAGGATTTAACGCTAAAGAGTTATATTGTTCTTCTAACATTGCCATTTCTTTTCTTGTAGTTTTTACTTGATTAAAAAAGCGTAGGTTATTTTGATTAATTAACTTATAGGCATCAGATCTATTAAGTAGACGATTGGCTTGTTCGTTTTCTTCAGTTTCGTTATATAGTCTTGCCATTTCAAGTTCTAACGCTTCTAAATCTTCAGTTTGAATTTCAATTTGGCGTTCAGTCGCGCCATCTCCAATAAAAGGTACTTCATAAATTCTAGGATTAATTTGACGCGCTGTATAATTAGAATAGGTCATTCCGGTGGTCGTAATCGCTCGGTCAAAGTTTTTTAAATCATTGATATGATAGACACAAGTTATCCCGTTTAATAACATATTTACATAACGTCTAGCATATATATGATCTGATGTTACTTTACTAGCTAAACTAGCTTCTTTAGCATCATCTAGGTAATTACCTAATTTAGCGGTATTTACTAACCCTACTCCATAGATTTTTAATTCTTGTTTAACTTTTTCATAAACCTCTAGTGCTGAGTCAAATAACTCTGGTTCAACGATAATATCAAATCTTTGAGTATTTAAATAACCTTCTAAGGCATTTCGCCAAGCTTCATCATTAACCTCGATTAAATCAGCTAACGGCTTAACGTTAACTTCTTTGTTAAACTTATAGGTAAGTTCGCGGTTAATAGCGTTAACTAAATTATTAACATAAGCTGGATAGGTTTTAACATTTCTTTTTAAATCTTGTAATCTAATTTTAGCGTCTCTTAGTTGGGTTGAAAGATTGATCTTTTCTAATTCTAAATTTTGACGTTCATTATAAATTGATTTTTGATAAGAAGCAACTGAGCCGGCTACTAAATTTAGGTAATTGGTTAGTTCATGAACATTTAAATTATCTTCATTTTGACGATAATATTTTACATAGTTTTTAAATGCTTGATCCGGAATAAGATTAAAAAGTTTATCTAAATAATCAGCTTCAGCTTTTAATGATTTATTTAATTCTAAAACAATTTCTCTTTCTTCATTATATTGTTTAGTCTTTTTATTAAGTGCTTCGGCATATTCAGCTAGAGTTTTAGAAACATCTGATTTATCACGAGCTTTTTCTAAATTTAAAAGTTGTTGATCATTGGCTTCAATATTTTCGTCAACAATTTTCTTTTGAGCTCTTAAAGTTTCTAGTTTGCGATCTAATCTATTTAAGCTGCTTTCTGATTCTTTTAAGTGGCTTTCTCTTTGTTCAACCCAATTTAAATTGTCGATAATTAAATTGATTTGAAGTTGTTCATAATTGGAAGTAATTGCTTGTCCAACACCAATAATTGAATCTAGCTTTTCTAATTTTTCACGATCACTTTTGATTTGTGCTTCAACACGTTTTAATTGACTGACATTATTTTTTAAAGATTTTATATCAACCGGGTCGTCATCTAATAAAAACTCAAAGACGAAAGTTTGTAAATCAATTGACCTAAAAGCTAGCGCTTTAGGTAGGAGCTTAGCATATTTTTTGGCATCCATTCCAAAAAATCTAGCTAAAGCATCGCGATATTTTCTTTGTGATTCGAAAGGGGCAAGGTCTACCTCCTTAGCCCTAAAATAATCTTTCATATTTTTATAATCACGTGGAAAATTGCCGTCAATAAACATATCATCGTGAATAGCGACATTTTCTAATAAATATAGTCTTTCTTTTAAACTTGAATTTAAAGGCAGGTCTAAAATCGCACCAACAACAGCAAACTCTTTAGCTTGTTCATCATAAAATTCTAAGGCTACGTGGCTAACCACGTCACCATTTCTAATATATTCTTTATTTTCAGCCCCAATTCTACCTCTAACATAGCCTTCAAGACTTCTTTTAGCGTCATCGGTTGCAGCGACATTAAATTTAACCCCACCGCGACCACCAACTAATAAGTATTGAATTGCATCTAATAAGGTCGATTTACCACTACCGTTTTCGCCGGAAATTAAAGTGTTATTATTTATTTCAATCGTTTGATTAGAAAATAAATGCCAATTGATTAATTTAATTTTAGTTAATTTCTTCATAAGTTATTCCTGACCCTTCTAAATAATCATCTAATTTATCAATTACAGCTTTAATCCCACCTAAATCGGTAATATATAAAATGGTCGGATAAATCTTAATTCTTGCATCATCATGTAAGCCGGTATCAACATAATCAATTATGTTATAGCCTCTTAACATTTGTAAGGCTGGTTTTAATTCGTTTTTGGTAATTCTTTTATTATCTAAATAACCGATTCTAGTCAATTCATCGTGAATTTCATATAAAAAAATTTCAACATTTTCATCAAGCGTTACAAAATCCATCTTTCTTTGAAATAAAATCCTAATAACTAAAATTAAAACCGATTCGCTTTTTCTTAATCGTAAGTGATTATAAACTTCGGTGTTTTTAATATAGACGACTTCATCTTCCCTTTTGATAACTAATTCAAAGTCAATTAAAACCAAAAAAGCCTCAAAAACTTCTTTAAAAGCTAAAATAAACCGATAATCATTACCATCACCTGGTTTTCTTTTAGTTAAAAAGTTGACTTGTAAAAGTTTATTGGTAATTCTAGAAAAGTCGGTTTTTTCACCTTCTTTAAGTTTCGGATATTCTTCTTGAAATAATTTGAAAGCTTGGTTTTTATTCATCGGTTATTCCCCCTTATAATTAAAAAGTTATTAAATGTGACGAAGTTAGATTTTACTTCAGATTTCAATTGTTTGATTGTGTAATCAATTCCAATTGATCTGGAATATAAGAAAATTAAAACTAATTTTATATAATCTTCTTCATTATCAATTTGCACATCAGCCGCTTCGATTTCTGATTCGTTGTTTAAAAGCGCTAAAACATATTTATTAATTTCTTTTTTACCATAAATGTTATTTTTCATCAAGATTTGAATTTTAGCTTTTTTAAGTTCATCAGAAATCAAATCATCCATTAAAAAGATTTGTTCCGGATCACTATCAATTCTAATCCTTCTTTGAGTGTGAAGTGATTCGGTATCTAGGTTTCTAGCTTGAATTAAATTAAATAATTGTGCGTAGTCAAAAGTTTCCTCATCAGAATCAACCACGATTTTAAAGATACGGTTAAATATACCCTCAATATCATCGGAATGATTGGTCAAAAATAAAATTTTGGAGGCTGCTGCTGAAATATATTGCTCGTTTTTACGGTCAATTGACATAATTAAATTATCAAAGGCTGAAAAACTATCCATGATAAAAATTAGTTTAGATTCAATTTGATGAAATGCTTCATCATAATCATCAAATTTCTTTATTTCCATCAAACTTAAAGTAAGTTGGTTTAAGGCTTCTGGATCATTATAGATTTTTAAAACTAAATCGATAATTCTTTTTTTGTATCTAGGAAGTGAGTCTTTAGTTTTTAAATTATAATAAGCATGGTCAAAAAAGTTTTCTTTATATTCAATTAAAAGTTTTTCAAGTAAACCTTCAAGGTCTTGGTCTTTTTCATGACTAGTAATATCATAATAATAACGATATATATTGGCTTTTAATGACTTTAATTTGCGAATGATATCATTGGTTTTGACAAAAGCTTGTTCAATAATTCCGACACCTTCTTCTATCTCAAAATTATTTAAAAGTGAATAGACAAGATAAATTTCTCCCGTATATTCGACTTGTTCACCAAACTCAATGGCTTTTAAGGCTTCAACAATTTTAATTGTATAATCAAAAAAATTAATTGATGTTTTATAGTCTCCTAATTCTTCTTCACCAATCCAGCCACAATCTTTTAAGTAATTAATTACTCCAACTGCCTTTTGACGCGGTGTTGAAGCTAATTCTAGTTCCGCTACCATTTGATATTCGCGGTCTTCAAAATAATCAACTAATTTTGAAACAACAAAATTTCTCTCACCTTGAAAAGCGTCTTCAACACTATCTAAGGCGTCATAAATGATGAAGATACAGTCTATATAAGTTTCTTTATTAGGCGATGCTAAAATATTAAAAAAATTAGGATTTAAAGTTTTAAAAAGTTTAGCCATTAAATAATTCCCCCTTAATCGGTAATACTTTTGATCATCCAAAGTAATTCGTTTGGTTTAAGTTGATCACTAAAGCCGGTTAATTCAGTAATA
Source organism: uncultured Acholeplasmataceae bacterium (assembly GCA_964603705.1). Lineage (GTDB taxonomy): Bacteria > Bacillota_I > Bacilli_A > Acholeplasmatales > Acholeplasmataceae > CAZRWC01. The sequence goes on along the minus strand of CAZRWC010000002.1, from coordinate 25,339 downwards.
AGTTCGGTTGATAGTTTTAAATCAGCCGTATAAATATCATTTAAACTGATATCATCTTCATTTTTAAAAATTTTTAGATTAGCCGAATTGTCATATAATTTAATCGCCTCAGCAATTAGTTTTTCATCTTCGGTAACAATTAAGACATAAGGATAAAAAATCCTATTAACTAAATCAATTGCTTCTAATTTGGTTTTCGCCTGAATTAATTTTTCCTTTAAATCAGTAAATGATAACTCTCTTGCAATTCTAGATAAAATCTTTAAATGGGTTTGTTCCTGATTAATTGGTGTTCCTATGACAAAAAATAAATCAACCGGTTGATTGTCAATTGCGTTAAAGTCAATTGCTTTTTTTAATCTAATAAATGACAAAAAGGGCTCTAAAACAAAGACGCCATTAGCATGGGGAAAAGCAATTCGTTTACCGATGCCAGTTGAAATTTCTTCTTCTCTAGTCATTAAACTTTGATGAAACATTCCCGCATCAACTACTAATCCGGATTCTTTGGCAAGATTTGATGCTGCGATGAAGAATTCTTCTTTGTTTGAAACCCTTAAATCCAATTTAACCAATATCTTTTTTATCATAATATCCCCTTTGGCACACCCGGCAGGATTTGAACCTGCGACACCATCCTTAGGAGAGATGTGCTCTATCCCCTGAGCTACGAGTGCATATCAAATCTATTTTAGCATAAACTTTATATATTTCTAAAGAATATATATAAACAACTTGGCTTTATGATTATTTAAAGTCAAGTTGTTACTATTAATTCATTATATATAAGCAATCACATCAAATATATTATAAACATTTTATGTTTATTTATTAGCAATTACGCTTTTTTGTTTATATTATCTTAAATAAAAGAGATATTGTTAATAAAAAAGATTAAGAAATATGACTTGTTTTCTTAATCTTTAAAAAATCTTTTAGTAGCTTTTTTTATTACCAATAATAAATTTAATCGTATCACGAATGGTTTCTTGAAAAGTTCTTGTTTTAAAGCCTAATTTCTATTTCGCCTTATGATTGGAAAAATCAGGATTTGTTTTTAAAACTTTTAATGAATAAGTTGATAATAATGGTTTTCTTTCTAATTTTCTTAATAAATGCTATGATATAAATAAACAGCTAGAAAGAAGGCAATCATGAACTTTGCAAATGAAAAAAAATTTGATAAATTACTAAATATTAATACTAGAGGAACGCGCGAATCGATTATGGTATCCCATTATCGCTATGAAGGTACGCCTTATTTTGATTTAGAATTATTATTTAATCAAATTAAACTAACAGAAAATGATTACTTAGTTGATTTTGGTTCAGGAAAAGGGCGCATTTGTATATATGCTAATTTTTTATTTAACTGTTATGCTGATGGTATAGAAGCAAATCTTTCTACCTTTCATGATTCTTTATTAAATTTAACTGATTACTATAATCGCTATGATTATAGTGGAAAGATAACTTTTAATTATGGTTTAGCTGAAGAATTTGAGATTAAAAAAGAACATAACTTTTTCTTCTTTTTTAACCCTTTTAGTATCCATATCTTTAAACAGGTATTATCTAATATCGATAATTCATTAAAAATTAATCCTAGAAAAATAACTATTATCTTAGCCTACCCGATTATTGAATATATTAATTATTTAATTGATCATCGTAATTATATTATGGCTGATAGTATCGATATTTTTGAAAAAAAGAAATCAATTACTAAGTTTTTAATCTTAACAAATATCTAAAATAACGAAAGGAAAAGTTGGAAAAAACCAATCACAAAAACTATGAAAGTATTATTAATTAGACACGGAGAACCACGTTACGATGAAATTAGAGCCCGAGGATATCATGGTTTCCGTTATGATTTTGGCAGGTTAACGGCCGAGGGCGTTTTACAAGCTAAAAAGGCTGCCGAAGATCCGATTTTAAAAGGAGCGACTATAATAATAAGTTCTCCTTACACCAGATCGCTTCAAACTGCGGCAATTATTTCTAGAATTACCCAAATTGAATTAACGGTTGAAAATGATGTTCACGAATGGATGCCCGAAATAGACTACGCTAATAAGAATACCAAAAATTCCTATGATGAATACATTTTAAATCGGGGGCAAGAAACTACTAATAAATCAACCAATTGGGAAACTGTCGAAGCCTTAAGAAAAAGGGTTATAAATGCTATTACCCCTTATAAAAAAGAACACGAAAAAATCATCGTAGTTTGTCATGGGATGGTCATGTCGGCGATGACAAACTTTGATGATTTAATCGAATATTGTGAAATAAGAGAAATTGAAATTTAGTTAATCTATAAATGAAAAAAGTTAGTAAATAATTTTTATCTAATCAATTATTAATTGACTTTTTTTAATAATCTAAGGCCATTTAAAACTACTAGCAGCGTACTTCCCTCATGAATTAAAACCGCAAAACCCATTTGCATTAAGCCTAAAATATTCATAATTGTCAAGAATAGAATAATAATCGTTGCAAAAATAATATTTTGCCAAACGACTTTATTTAACTTTTCGATACTTTATGGGTATAGACGAATTTAGATAGGTCATTTTTAATTAAAACCGCATCAGAAGCGTCGATGGCTATATCGGTTCCATCACCCATCGCTATTCCTATATCGGCCGAAACTAAAGCTGGTGCATCATTGACTCCGTCACCAAGCATAGCGGTTATGCCGTATTTATTTTTTAACTCATCAATAATGCTAGATTTTTCATCAGGTAAAACATTACCATAAGTCTCATCTATTTTTAAGTTTCGACTAACTGAATTAGCAGTATTAATAGTGTCACCTGTTATCATAACGGTTTTTATGTTATTATTTTTTAAATATAATAAGGTATCTTTAGCCGATTCCTTTGGGATGTCTTGAATTGCTAATAAACAAATAACTTCATCATCAACTCCAAAATAAATAATTGTTTTGCCGTCTTCTTCAAGAAGGCTTTTTTCTTTTTCTAATTCAGGCATAACACTTAAATAGTTAGCTGGTTTGCCAACAAAATATTTTTTATTGTTGTATCGGGCTTCTACTCCAACGCCGATTATGTTTTTTACATCAATCTCAATTTCGGTTGCCGCTGAAAAATGATTGGTTATCGCTTGGGCGATGGGATGATTAGATTTTCTTTCCATTGAAGTTAAGATATTAAAATATAGTTCTTTTTCAGCTTCTTTTAATTCTTTTGCCAAGATTATATCCGTTACTACCGCTTTTCCTCCGGTTAAGGTGCCCGTTTTATCAAATGCCACAACCTTAACTTCTGATAAGAGCGATAAATAAGCTCCCCCTTTAAATAAAACTCCCCTTTTTGCTAAATTGGAAATCGCTGATAAAGTGGCTGGGATATCGGTTGCTGCTAATGCGCAAGGTGAAGCGCCAATTAAAAATACCATTGAACGGTATAAACTGATATCTGAATCCCAGCCTAAAAGATAAAAACCTAACAAATAAAAAAGTGGAGCAAGTATAAAAATTGCCGTCGTATAAATGGGTTCTAATCTTTTAATAAAATTAGCTCTTTTTGAGGTGTTTTCTTGGGTTTGGCTAACTAATTTAACAATTTTCGCTAAAACAGTTTCGCTACTATCTTTAGTAACTTCCATCGTAAAAATCCCATCACCATTAATTGTGCTACCATAAACGATATCGCCAATTTTTTTATCAACCGGGATGCTCTCACCGGTTATATTAGCTTGATTAACGCTAGGGGTGCCAGCTATTATAATGCCATCAATAGGTACTTGATCGCCGTTAAGTACTCTTAGTTTATCACCGATTTTTAATTCTTTTATATCAACTATTTCTAATCTACCGTCATCATTTATAAGACGGGCATAAGGAGGATTTAAGTTAATTAAATTCGTTATCTCTTTATTGCTTTTGCTTTGGGCATAATCTTCTAAGAAGTGCGCTCCGGCAAAAATCAAGATTAAAAGGGCCGCTTCATGATATTCCTTAATTATAATTGCACCAATCGCTGCTACTGTCATTAATAAGTGTATATTAGGAATAAAGCGTCTTTTTGAAAGACTATTTTTGATAGTAGATTCGAATCCTTCATAAATAACATGACCACCTGAAAAAGCGATTGCTAAAAGATTTAGAATCATTTTTGTTAATTCGTGCTTGACAAAAATTGATGTAATGAACAATGCTAATCCAATTATAAACAAAACCAATAATATGGTTAAGTTTCCATGATTATGGCTGTTAATGTTGGATTTATTATTGCTACGAGCTTTTCTTTTTTTCTCCATTAAAAATCCTCCATGACATGATCATATGCTTGATTAATAATCATATAGACATGTTCGTCAGCAAGCTTATAATAAACCTCTTTCCCTCTTTTTTCAGAAGATACGAGTTTTAAATCTCTAAGAACTTTAAGTTGATGTGAAACAGCACTTTGTTCCATATTCAAAGCCTCTACTATTTTAGATACATTTAATTCTTGGTTTTTTAACATGTAGATAATTTTTATTCTTGTTGGATCAGAGATAGTTTTAAAAAGTCTAGACACTTTTATTTGCGCTTCTTTTTCGATGTGTTTTATAAAAAGCATAACTGCCCTCCTAACATATGAATATATTTTCATATGTAATATAATACTAATTTATTTTTTATAAAGCAAGTAATACAATTTACATTAAAACCTTTTATGTAATATTAATGACTTTCAATTAAAAATAAATGAATAAAAAAAAGTAGAAATCAATTTAATAGCTTCTACTTTTTTTAGTTAATTATCAATTCTTAATTAAGAATGCTCATATTAAAAATATGGTTTTGCAATTTTATAACCAACAACTATAGCGACAATTAAAAAGATTATTATCGCTAATACCACGATCCATTTCTTAGATTTCTTTGGCTTTTTAATTAATTCGGAAATAAAGATAATTTCTTTGGTAATCATATCGTATTTAAAAAGCGATTGGATATCTTGTGGGATCACCACTGCTGGAGGGGTGTTTTTCGACTTTGTTTGGGCTAATGCTGTATTTGCCTGTTCATTAATGTTTTTAATTACAAAATAAATTTCTTCATCTTTTGACTTTTTAGCTGAAACAATATTATAAGCAATTTTTTGCATACCGATATTGCTATGAGGTGAAATTAAATAAAGTGATTTTATCACATCACCATCTTTTGAAATCAAATAAATTTCATTTTGAGAAATACTTACAACTGAATCGACATACTCATGTAATAAAGTATTATTTAAGCCATTTTGTTGAACTCTGTAAAGTTTATTTTGATATAAATAATAAATATATTCCTCATCAAATTTAATAAATTCATCGATACCGACGATAATTCTTTTAATTTCAGTTCCATCTAATCTTGACTTATATAATGCCGTATTATAATCATCACCAACTTGAAAATATAGCCAACCAAACCGTTCAAATAAAACATTTTTTACAAATAACGGTAATTCAAAACGACCAGTTCCATCAACTTTAATGCTAATTAAAGTATGATTTCTTGCACTACCGACAAGATAATAAATGTTATCATTAATAACTTTTAAAACCCGATAGATATTTCTTTCAATTAATCTTTCTGAACCACTTCTCATAAAATCTTGAGCATGTAAATCATAGTTAAAATTATTAGGGCTTTTTCTAGTATATATCAATTCATTTTTAATAAACCCAACTACACTAAGGCTTTTCTTAAATAAAACATCAGAAATATCTTCAGAAGTTTTTTCTAACTTTCCGTCAATTAAATTTAAAATATATAAATTATTTTTAACGTTTACTTCTGGAGAATTTACGGGTTGTTGCTTTTGCTTTTTAGCAGTCTTTTTATTTTTTTCAACCGGAACATCACTAAATGCTCCATCGATTAAAAAGATTTTTCTATCTAAGAATCCAAAATACTTAAATCTATTTTTTTGATCAATTTTGGTTATTTTATTAGTTTTTATATCAAAAAGATGTAAATGACCTATTTTTGTTAAATAATAAATATTACTTCCCTGATTAGCTAATAACTCGGCACAATCAGTAAGTACTTCTTTTTCAACTTTATTAATCGCCGGATTAATTATATAAAAATGAAACTCGTTTAATATATTTGGAGTATAAAATAAATGATTACGATGCTTTAATACTTCTGGCATGGTAAATAATTCATTGCATTCATTAATTAGCTCTTCTGCATCACGGTAAGCTTTTATCTCATGTAATAAACTTAGTGCTTCGACTATTTCATCTTTTTCAATATGAGATAAGGCTCTTTCATAATAATGTTCAACATCGATATTTTCCAAAGCTTTTTCTTGAATATAAGCTTTTTCTAATTTTCCAATCAGTTGTTTAATTTCTTCATAAGAATTTAAATTATCATGTAAGACAAAAGAAGCAAATAACTTCTCGATTTCTTTGATTTGATTGCTCATTTTCACGACTAAAATTTTATCTAAACCATATTTATCAGCTCTTGTCACATATTTTGTCAATAATTTTAAAACATCATCCTTTTGTTCGATGGTTTTTTTAGCAACGTTAAAATAAAGCGAAAAGTTTCCGTGTGCTTCACTTTTGTCTTCACCATATAAATCTTTAATTTGATTAAAAATTTCATTTAAAACGGCAATTTTTTTAATACTTTTATAATACAAACTATTAAAAGATATTTCCCAAACTTTAAAATCATCAGCCACCGCTACTTGTAAGTTGTTAATCAAGGTATCAATTCTTGGAATTAAAAAACTCGATGTTTGACCAAATGAATACCAATCGTAGTCTTCATAGTAATGTTCTATAAAGGCTTCGGTTGAAGTAGGAGTTTTAATGCTTGGTTCTGAAGATGATTCTTGATTTTTAGTACCTGATAGTTCATCTTGTTGATTGCTTATTTTGGCAAGCGCATTGCCACAATAAATACAACTGCCTTCTTGTCCTTCTACATTAACTGTTGCTCCACAAGAAGGACATCTTAAACTAATTAATTCTAGATTATTTTTATTTACTGCTGGTTCTGCCATTTTCTTCCCTACCTTCCTTATTTATAGATTTTTACAAGTCTGTTTCTTTCATTCACTTGTTTGGTTATTTCTTCTATTTTTACTACTTTTTCTTCGTCTTTTAAATTTGATAGTCGGTTAACGTTAGCTAAGATACTTTCTTCTAATGATTCTAGTTCAACTTTGCTCATCGGATCGCTATATTTTACTAAGTCTTTTAATTTTTTTAATTCTTTTAAAGCTGCTTGATCCAGTGTATTAGCGATTACTCCTTCAAGTTTAACTTCTATTTCTTTGATATATAAAACTTTTTCTTTAACTTTTTCATCAATTCGTTCGATTTCATCTTTGCCGGCTGTTATGCCGATTAATCCAATTATACTAACGACTAAAACAATCGCATTTGTGATAATAGCAACTTTATAATTAAAGGCCGGTATCGCCATTTGAACAATTCCTAAGCCTAATTGGACAACTAGATAACTTATTAACACATAGATTAAAGGAATGCCATAAAAACGGCTTTTCATGGTTTTTTTATCAAAGATAAAATATAAAACAACCGCACTTATTAAAGCCGATAAAGTAATTGAACCATATCCTATCCAAAAACTATTACTTCTTTCAAATGGAATTAAAAATGCAATTAAGTTAAATAAACCTAATATTAATACTATAACTAACAAATACAATATTTTATTTTTTGAGATTTTCATTATTCTATCCTCCTTATAATATCTTAGCTAAGAGTTCTTGTTTTAGTTGATTAAATTCTTCATCAGAGATTAGCCCTGATTCTTTCATTATTTGAAGTTTCGCTACTTGTTGTTTAAAAGCTTCTAAGGGGTCAACCGCTGCTGGTTTTGGGGTAGCTGCGTCAATCGCATCTTTAGTAACCCCTGCTACTTTTCCACCGACTGCACCGGCTACTCCGGCTGCTAATCCAATTCCTATACCGGCGCTGGTCATTGTGCCTACGCCAGGATTTTCAGCTACTTTTTCAGCTACATCTAAACCTCTTTCTTCTTGATAGGTATAGCCTTCTAAAACCCTTTTAGCGGCAATTGATTCAGCTTCAATTATTCTTTTTCTTGCGGCAGTCGCTTCATCGATTAAACCGATTTCTTGTCTAAGCCTTGCCTCTGCTACCTCGCCATATTGACGGTAATATAAATCTTTGAATTTTTCAAAGGTTCGATCACCGTCTGGTCTGGCAATATTAGTTATAAAAAATCTTTCTAGCGCCAGTCCATAATCACTAAAATCATTTAATAAAGAGGCATGCATTACTTCTGATAAAATATCGATTTGGCTTTCAATTGTAAAAATGCTAACCTCGCCCTTTAACATCGTTCTTGATAAAAGAGGTTTCATTTTGGTCATTAAAAAGGCTCTAAGTTTTCTAGTTAACGAATCTTGGCTTAAGTTTCTTTCTGTTCCAACTAATTTTAAAATTAATTTTCTTGAATCTTCTACTCGCATTGACATCTCACCAGATGCTCCTATTGAAAGCGGGAAATTATAGATAGGATCAATATAATGAACTTGACTATCGGTTCCCCATTTTATCGCCATTTGTTCTACCTTATTAATAAAATAAATAGAGCATACATATGGTGACTCATCATTGGTTGCTCTATTTAAGGCTTTTCTAAGTAATGGTATATTTTGGGTTTCTAGCGTGTGTCTTCCTGGACCAAAAAGATCTAAGGCTTGACCATTTAAAAAAAATAAGGCTTCTTGGGTTTCATGAACGATTAATTGAGAACCAGTATTAAAATTCTCGATTGGAGACTTCCATACAAATGTATCATTATCCCCTTCATATTTAATAATACTAAATACTTTATTCATCTTTTTTCCTCCGTAGTATTTTAGATTGTTTGATTATAGAACATATATTAACTTTATAATGAAATTATAACATTTTAAAACTTTAAACTCAATAGAAATTTAATAATATTTAATCGCTAAAATCATCAATTGTATATTCAATCGGCTCTTTCTTATTCTTTTTAAAAACTTTAACTTCTTTTGGGGTTCGTTTTATTATAATTTTTTTGTTTTGTTTAATGTCCCCATATCTTATATAATTTACTTCATCAATTAATCTATCTTTAAAATTTTTTATATTGCTCCTTGTTTTGCCCTTCCAAAAGGGATCATTATGGACAATTTCTAATTGCTTTAATATTCAGTATAAGTTACTTCTTTAGGCCGTTCTAAACACCAATCTTTATGATTTCTTTTAACTCCTTTATGTATATTAGCTTTTGCGATTGCTTCTTCCATATTATTGGCTTCAATTGCTAATTCCATCGGCAAATATTTATCACGACCAACATGTCCTAATTTCACCTTTATTAGATAGTACTTCATCTTCTAGCCCCCATCATTTTTATTTGTTAAAAAATAACATAATTTATTTTAAATGATTATCTATAGATTATATATAGGAAAAGAATATAAGCTATCATTTAATTTAAGTTTCTTATCAAATAAAGATAAAATTAAACCTGTTCCCTTTTTAAAACCCAATGCATTTTCTATTTTTTTAAAAGCTTTGGCCATTTCTATTTTTGGATACATGGTCTTTTTAATTTCTAACGGATATAAAACTCCATTAGATTCTATTATTAAATCTATCTCATTTCCATCATAATCTCGGTAAAAAGAAATCGGAACATCTAAATAACCATTATTTTTAAACGATTTAATAATTTCACTAACAACATGCGTTTCTAGGGCCTGTCCGCTAAAAGCTCCATTCATTAACGTTTCTTTACTTGTCCATCTAAGCAAGTAACACAATAGTCCTGTATTTAAAAAATAAATAACCGGAGTTGTAACTGTTCTTTTTATTTCATTGTTGGTAAAAGGTTTTATAATTGCTATTATGCCTGAAGTTTCTAATATTTTTGTCCAACTTTTAATAGTATTTAAATCTTTTCCCACTTCATTAGCTACAGCATTATAATTAAGTAGGCTGCCGCTTCTAGAAGCAAGACTAATCATAAAACGCGAAAAAGCATCTAAATCTTTTATATTAATGATTGATCTAACATCTCTTTCGATATATGTTTTGACATAGGAAGAATAATATATTGAAGGACTAATATTTATATTTTTATATAATTCGGGCATATCCCCTCTAAATATAAACTCCCACAAATCAAAGCTCGGGGATTGAATTGTCCTTTCTAGATATAATGAGTTAGGAATTGTTTCTTCTTTATAAGAAAGATTGTTAACTTCCCGATATGAAAGACCAGATAGTTCTAAAATTCCAACTCTTCCAGCTAAAGTTTCAGTAACACCTTCCATTAGAGCAAATGTTTGAGAGCCGGTTAGTATTATCTGCCCATATTTATCGCTGCTATCAACAATTCTTTTAATTTCACTAAATAGTTCTGGAGCATACTGAACCTCATCAATTATTAATGGTAGTGGATTATTTTCAAAAAATATTCTTGGATCTTCTTTTGCAAGGTTAAGCATTACAATATCATCAAGTGTAACAAAGTTATAACTATCTTTAAATAAATGTTTTAATAATGTTGATTTACCAACTTGTCTTGGTCCAGTTAAAAGTAAGACTTTAAAATTATCAACTATTTTTAAAACATCAATATGAATATGTCTATTTATATACATTTAATTCATCTCCTTTTCGTGTATTATGGAATTCAATTACATTTTACACGATTAGACGTGTTTTGTCAATCTTTTTTTATTTTAAAAGATTTCAAAATTAATCAACAATGATAGATTCACCTCGAACCTCCAGTAATTTGGCTAAATACCCCTAGTAATATTTTCATGCAAATCTTTTGGAAAATTGGAGTGCAGTACATTTTAGACATAAAAAGAACACTCAAAACCGAGTGTTCTAATCAACTATTTTTTAGACTTATGCCCTTACTAAGGCCTTTTATCTATATTTATATTACTAGTGTTTCGAATGGTGGAGCCTAAGCGCTATGAACGTTAAATACTAAATAATTATGTTCTCTAAAACATTTATTATTTCTATAGCCTCATATAAAACATTTCTCTTGTTATCGCCAATTTTCTTTATTATCAAATATTTTTCTAAAAGTTCAAAGTTGTTTCTAACTGCCTGATCATTGGCATTAAACTTTTCTTTAATATAATTAATACTAATTACCGGCTGATAAATTAGTTCATCTAATATTTCCCAAACCAAAGCATCACTTCTAGCAACAATACGTCCAATCCACTCCTCTTTGATTTTTATTAATTTATTTAATGCCTCATATATCGATGGAGTCACTAATAAAACACTTTCTAACATTACTTCAATTATTGCTTCATAATTGCCTTCTTTAAAATTATCTAATGATTTAATATATTTATCTTTATCTTTAAGCAATCCTATTGAAAATGGAAGAAACAAATTTTCTAAATACCCTTTTTCTTTTAATAATAATTGTATTAGTATTCGTCCAACTCTTCCATTGCCATCTGCAAAAGGGTGAATAGTTTCAAAATAAGCATGAGCAAATGAAGCTTGAATGAGTGGGTGAATGTCATCTCGTTTGCAAAACTTTATAAATTCATCAATATTTTCTTTTAAATGAGACGGGTGTGGGGGAACATATATTGCATTTTGAGGGATTGAACTAGGTGACCCAATCCAGTTAACTATATTTCTAATATCGGCATTATCATCACCTAATACAATTTGATTTAGTTTAACAATTATTTCTTTGGAAATGACAATATCATTTTCTAAAATAAAAACAAGCGATTCCAAATTATTTTTTATAATGTTTGCTTCCCTATCTTTAGTTTCTAATATTTGTGCACTTGCAATATTTCGATAAGATGAATCGTAATATTCTATTTGAGTACTTGAAAGAGCTTCGCTTCTTAATATAATCATTGGGAAATATTTAAGTTTATCTTTAATAAAGCCGTCTAATTTAGAAAGTTCTTCTACACTTTCTAAAAGAAGACTTTGTAACTTATCATTTAAAACAATATCAAATGATGACAAATCCTTAATTACAGCACTTTTATATGATTGTTCCATAAGTTTTTTATTTTTCCTACTAATATAATGAGCAGAATCAAAAACCTTATACACTCTCTTCTCAAAGGTAACAAATGGTTTCATAAATATCCCTCCTGGAATAATTATACGAAACAAAATAGAAAAAGTCAAGTTCTTATTCTACTTTATTGTATTATCATAGAATAACATCCTTAGTCGTTATCGCTTTTAATGCATTAATTAATTGGTTGATATGGTTATAAATTCTCACCATCAACCCCTTAGTAACATTCTTTTGAAAATCTTCAAGATGCTGACAATTAATAATATTTTGGATTAAAAAACACTCGATTTCGAGTGTTAGAGGTAATTTTATTTTGACTTGTGGCCTTACTGAAGCCTTTAATCTATATTTCTATTAATAGTGTTCCAAATGGCGGAGTAGAGTCGTTATGAATATATGTGCTATAAAAATTTATCATAATAACTGACTCTTTTAATAATCTTATTATATTAATAAAGACGTTTGATAATTTCACACTAGTAAAGACAGGAATACATAAAACACAAATGTTTTCTAATATGTGAATTTTGGCGGGTAAGTTTCTTTGTGTGGTGCTGCAAATACAGACGGCCAAATAATAGTGTAATCCTCATGATGATTTTTATAACTGATTATTTCTGCAATAAAATCAGAAAGTAAAGCCATCATTAAATAAGGAAGAAATGAAATTAAATAAGCGGAATAATAAAGAATCAATATCGGCAATAAAACTATTCCCATAATATAATTATCCATTCCCCATGTGTCACCTAATATTAACTTTATTAAGTAAAATGGTAGATAAAAAAATAGAAGAGCAATATTTATAACCGTTAAAGAAACTAATAGCACAAAATATATAGGCATAAAAACAATCGACAAAATTATTGTCCATGTTTTTCGTTTTAAAGAATAATTTGTACCATATATTTGTATCATATTTATAAAAAAAATTTTAATTTTATTTATTATAATCATTTGTGTCACCTAGGAAAAACATTCAAAAATAAAACTATAATTCATAATAGTTTGAGTTATATTTGTCCTCGTTTACATCTAATGACACCCCAGCAAAAGATTTATCGAATTGTTTAATCTCTTGATAATGTGGAATAACCATTAATGTGAATAACCATTCTACAACAACCCATTGTATAATTACATCTATTATTACAAATGGCAATCCCAAAATTGGAATAGATCCTGGAATCGCTACTATTATTTTAATTATTTTCAAGGCTAACCACGGAAAAAAGAAGATTATAGTTAGTAATATTCTCATTGTGTTTTTTTGTAATAGAATCATCAAAGCCAACTTTAAACAAAACGAATGTACTAGCTATTAAATCATTAATTTCTTGTGTTAAAAAAATACCCTCACCTCTTTTAATTATTGTTTTTTATCTTAATTAAAACATAGAAATATAGTATATATGAACCATTTTTTAATGCGATTTAATTTTGGAAAACCTAAATATGTTAATTTATTAGTAAAATTTAATTAAGCCCATTTTTACAAGATCATACATATCCATTTTAGTTATTTTCGTGAATATAGAGTAGCGATCAAACCCATATGATATATATTCATTGGTTAATTCAATAATAAAACAACTTGTCCCAACAGCATTTAGAAACATATCGCCAACTTGTAAACTTTCCACCATTTGTTTGATGGAGTCATAAAAAGAAATATTGTTATATCTTTCGTTTCTTCCGCGATCTCGTGTTTGTGGATTAATTTTCGGAAAACTTTCGGGATGATTATCCATCATGTACTTCAAATCTTTAACAGTCCATACGGATTTTTCATTTAAGCGCTGAGTTTTAGTTTTTCTTTTTAAACACATAAAAGAATGCTCCTTTCTATTAAAAATACTGTGATGTTAAATAACCCTCTTTGTCATGAATAATCGTTGTAATATTATGAAACTTGAAATATCCAATTATTTCTAAAACAGCTCTTTTAAAAATATTATAACTCCCAAACTTATATTTTTTTGACTTTGTTTTTAAAATGAATTTTGTTAAATGAGTACCAATATACTGTATTTCATTACTATAGAACTCATTAATTGTTAATTCAAAAAGGATACATCTTCAAAGGGTATTAAATACAAGTTAAATAAAGATTTATATAAAATCCCTATATTACTTAATTCCGACCTCCTTTTGCGTTTTGTAAATGAAGACATAACATACTGAAATTCATAGTTTTGCTGCCTTGACATAATATTATTTAATAATTAATATTAATAAAAATAAACTAATTATTATCTCTTTTCTTCTTTATTATCGTTATAAAAACCAAAATATTTGTTTGCGAAAATGCTTTTATCGTGATTTTGTTAATTTAAACATGTGCGAATATAGTAGAACTGATTCTTTTATATAATGCAATATTTTATCAGAATTCAACAAATCCCCTTCTGAATACTAGTAATTCTGCTTAATCACCACCTGTAAATATTTATGCAAATCTTCGAGTAAATGGCAGTGCAGCATATTTCGAACAAAAAAAGAACACTCTTTTTTGAGTGTTCAAAATAACTCTTTTTAGGATTTATGACCTTACTAAGGCTTTTTATCTATATTGATGGTGGAGCCTAGGGGGCTCGAACCCCTGACCTCATGGCTGCCAGCCATGCGCTCTCCCAGCTGAGCTAAGACCCCACTTATAAATTAATTATTAAATAGTAAATTTAATATTTTTTCATTCTCGGTAAGACTAATTTCTTCAAAGATGGCATGAACATAATCAATTAATCCCTTATGATCAACAACATTTAAACTAAAATAAGATAACATTAGATATTGACTTTCTTTATCAATATAGGCAGTTAATAATGAGTTTCTTTGGTTAAAATCATTAACTAACAATAAATTAGCTTCATCGCTTTCAAGTTGATCAAAAATAAAATGTGACTCAAATAAACCGTCTTCATCAACTTTAATCCGATATAAAACATCTAATCCAGCATAATCAAGCGTAATATGATAGGTAAGAACATCATCAATAATACCATTGTCTTCGTCTTTATCTCCATATCCTTCAAAATAAATATTTAGTTTCTTATGGGCTTCTGTTAAATTCATGATTACCTTCCTATTAATAAAATTATAACATACTTAAAGATTTCTTATCAATTTGATTAATTAATAATAAAATAAAAAAGACCGCAAAAAAACGGCCTTCTTAATTTAAGTAAGATTAAAAGAATGTTTGTCTTGCTTGAACTTTAGTTTCTCTTGAAGCCGCAAACGGAACTCTAGTTGTATAACCTGCTCTAGCAGCAACAATCATCTTAGTTGGCCATTTAAAAATTTCTTGGTTCCAAGTTAAAACTGTATCGTTATATAGTTCTCTTGCTGCAGTAATTTCTCTTTGTAAATAAGAGTTTTGTTGCATAGCATCAGCAAGCGATTGATGAGCTTTTAATTCTGGATACGCTTCAAATGCCACATTAACGCTTCTCATCGCTGCATCTAGTTCACCCGCAACTTGGTTACGGTTTTCATCTCCAGGATGAACGCCACCACGAAAAGCCGCAACTGTAGTCATTACTTCTTTATCTAACTTAACACTTCTTTCGACAATTCCCACTGCGTTTTGTAAAATTTGAACTCTTTGTTCTAAGTAGTTATCGATTTGTGAAGCGTTGTGTTGTAGTTTTTGTTCTAGTTGTCTTAAATAATTTCTAGCGCTAATCTTTTTAAATAAAAAAACTACACCTGGGATAATTGCTAACACCCACAAAATTACTTCAAATAAAACTGAACCCCAACCTACTTTTACTGGTAATTGCTTTTCAATTACATTAACATCTCGTCCCTGTTCGTTAACTGGACCTTTTAATTCATCTAATTCATTTGCCATTTTTATTCTCCTTTACTCTTATATTTATATTATATGACATTTTTACCTTTTTTGGTAACATAAGCCACTAATAACCCGATTTTTACCATGTCATCAGTAACTACTTGATTATCTTTGAACTCTTCAATAATTTTTCTAATCTTTTCATTATAAGTAGTTGGTTTGGTTTTATCAACCATAACGTTGATATCCACTTCGCTATTTTGTGAAACCGGGATATATTCATCCCATCTAACTGGCACTTGATGGATTCTTCCATCGCCACCTAAAGTAGGCACAAAATCAATTCTTTCTATCGTATCATAACCGTAGGCGGTTACCTTAATTTTATCAAGATTATTGCCGCTTTTTACAACTGAGGTTTTTAAGATATTTCTTGTTTTTGAAAGCGGATGTTTAAATTCGTTTTCATTCATCATGTTAACAACTTGCTCATGTTCATAAAACGAAACATAACTATCATAAAAATCTTTATAGATATATTCATGTGGTTTTTGATGTTGATAAAGCGGAATTGATAAAATAGGTGAAAACGCAAAATAAATATATTTGAAATAGTTATTATTATAGGAAATAAATCGATTTTTTATTACTTCAAAGTTATAATGTTGGAAAAATGATGGACTGACATTTAAATCGACACCTTTTAAATGTTCAGGTTCGATGATATTGATCATTTTATGTTTAATGAAATTAAAGTTATCGCCAAATCCAATTGTTTTTTCTTTCATCAATTGCAGCAATTGTTTTTGAGCTAAGACTGTAAATAACAATCTAAATTGGACCTCATTATTACGATTACTGGCTCCAAATAAAACTTCAAATTCGGTGTTACCCATTGCAGTATATTGTTTACCTTGTTTAAGATCAACTTTCGCTTTTTTATCAATCTTCTTCTTTTCTTTTTTAACGTGTTTATCAATTTGTTTATCATCCATATTTTCAGCATCGGAATCTAGTCTTGAAAAGATTAAATCTGGCGCTGCTTCATTAGCATAAACTAAATATTGATCTTCTCGGTAGAAAGGACATGGTTTTCTAACATGAGCAACCAAGGTTTGAGTATGAGTCCTAGTTACTATTCTTCCATTTGAATCTCTTGTGGTTGTAGTCCAAGTTATAACTAGTGTTCCCGTATAAGTCTTTTCTCCCATTTTATGAACTAAATCTTTAGCAAGATAAAAAGGGTTACCATTAATATCACCCGATTGAACATATAAAGCCGATCTTTCTAAATCAGGAACATCATTTAAACCAAATTTATTGACCATATAGTCAAGCCTTTTACTATCAAACATTTTATCAAGTTTAATTAAAGGCAAGGTTTTTTTAAAGATTTCCGCACTCATACCATAAGTAAACAACTTATTTAAGCTAGCCATTTGACTCCAGGCCAATTGGAGTTTTTCTTCATACTGTTTTTTTAATTCAAACATTTTCGTTTCTAAATTTTTAATGGCGGGATTAATTTTTTTCAAAATTAAAATAAGTAACAAAACAAAAAATATGATTGGAAAAATAATTAATAATAATTTTACAACCGAAAAACCGTCGTTAAAAATTTGATATAAAGAAATAAAAGCTGTCACTAAAAATCCTAACATCAAAAAAGTAATAAGCGCTTTATAAATGTTTTGCTTTTTAACTTCAGATTCTAAGCTTTTAAGTTTTTTATCGATAGTTTCCAATTCTAGATTTGTTTGCTTGTTTTCCTCAACATTGACTTGGGATTTTTGTTTTAAGTTTTCAAAATAATTTTTGGTGTTTTCATCATGACGCTGCCTTAAAACTTTATCATATGCTAATAAAGGTTCATAAATATATTCATTATCTATTAAATTATTTGACATATTAACCCTCTTTCTAAAATACTTTTTTACTGCTATATGATTTTATCATATTAATTATACTTTAATTAAATAATATTATCAATTAATGATTCGTTTATAAAGATAAAAAATCTAATAACTTTATAATTGTCGTTAAAAAGGGTTAATTTATAACTTTTGGCAACAAACTTAACATTTTATGTTATTTTAATTATATAGATATTGTGAAAGAGGCGATAATATGTTAGAAGTAATTAATTTAACTAAAGTTTATCAACCTAAAAAAGGAGTTCCTGTATATGCGCTTGATGAGGTAAATTTAAAGTTTCAACCTAAAGGGATGGTTTTTGTATTAGGTAAATCTGGAAGCGGTAAATCTACCTTACTAAACTTATTAGGAGGTCTAGATTCAGCCACTTCTGGTGAGATTATTATTAAAGATAAATCATCAAAAGACTTTAAACAAAGTGAATTTGATAGTTATCGAAATACTTATGTAGGCTTTATTTTTCAAGAATATAATATTTTGGAAGAATATAGTGTTGGAGCTAATATCGGTTTAGCAATGGAGTTGCAAGGTGAAAAAGCGACAAGTGATCGAATTAATGAAATATTAAATGAGGTCGATTTAGAAGGTTATGGTTCTAGAAAACCTAACGAATTATCTGGAGGACAACTTCAAAGAGTTGCTATTGCAAGAGCTTTAATTAAAAACCCCGACATTATTCTAGCCGATGAACCAACTGGTTCATTAGACAGCCTAACTGGTGTTCAAGTTTTTAATACATTAAAAAAATTATCAAAAGATAAATTAGTTATCGTTATTTCGCATGATCGTGAATTTTCAGAAAATTACGCTGATCGAATTATCGAGTTTTCTGATGGCCGAGTAATAAGCGACGTCATCAAGGACACAAAAGAAATTGAACAAATAAATACCGGAATTCAATTAATTGAAAATGAATTTATTCATATTAAATCCGGTTATCAGTTAACGGCAACAGATTTAAAATTTATTAATGATTATTTAGCAGCTTCTAAAAATGATGTCCTTATTTCTGTTAACGAAAACACCAATCAAGAAATTAAGAAAAACGCTAAGATAATCGACGGTGGTAAGAAAGAATATTTTAGGAATGTAACTAATCAAGATATTGAAGAATTAATTAATAAAGACGACAAATTTAAAAGTATCAGATCACGACTACCTTTAAAGCAATCAGTCAAAATGGGCTTTAATGGGATTAAAGGAAAACCTATCCGTTTATTTTTTACTATTTTCCTATCTTTAATCGCTTTTACTTTATTTGGTCTAGCCAATACTATGAGCGCCTATAACAAAATAGATGCTTCTATAAACTCCTTTGTCGACGCTAATATTAATTACTTAGCCCTAAATAAAATTTTATATTCAAAAAATGACACTTATGGTTCATATGTTAAATTGCATGAAGATGATATTGAATTTTTAAATGAAAAATTAAATACCACCTTTAAACCAGTATATACTGGAAGTTCTTATAGTGGTAGCTTAGAGATTTATAATCATCTTTTAGATGAAACAAAATTTAAAAACAACGAATATTACAAAAGGCGTTTTTCGGGTTTAATAGAATTTTCAACCGAAGAAATTACCAAATTAGGCTTTCAAATTTATGGTAATATGCCAATTGCAGATAACGAAATCGCTATTCCAAAATATATCTATGACCATTTTAAATTTGCGGGTTTTAAAGATGACAAAACTAACCTAGAAATAAAAGCTGATGACATGACCATGGCAGCTTTAATAGGGAAGAACATCGGTCTGCTTGATAAAGATTTTGTAATTACGGCTATAATCGATACAAACTTTGATCCAGATGGCAGATATGATGCGTTGATGGATTTCAATTATGAAAACTGGAGTTTGGGTGATGTATTATTAATGCAAGAGTTAAGTGAATTAGTTGTTTATAGTTATCATGCTTTAGTCTATATTCCCCCAAATGGCATCGACAAATTAATTGGACAAATTTCTACAAAAGGTATATCTAGAGAAAAATTTGGTTATATGGGATTAACTGGTAATAATTTTGAGTATTCAAATGATTTTATTGGAAATACTGGCATTTTAGATGTAGATCACAAATACTTTTTTGATAGCACTAAAACAACCCTAGATGAAAATGAGATTTTAATTGATTTTAGGTATTTTCTTGGAAATAGTTCTAAATTACATGAGGATTTAAAGACCCCGATTACTTATATGGGACAATCATATAACAGTTATTATTCACTTCTTTATGAAGGAATGATCTATAACACTATCTATGATTATGCTGCTAACAACTATCATAAAGCCATTCAAAACGGCTTTATTGTTCCTAAAGAAAATAATGATCCTATTTCCGAATATGAAAAACAAATGGCTTATTATCAATTTTTATCAGTATATGAAGGTAGCGGCTTTATTAATAACCCATATGGCATTAATGGAATTGATTTAGCTATACCTAAAATAAACGAATTTTTCACCACTTATCAAACTATTTTTAATAATCAAAGAAATTTCACAATGTATTTTTATAATAACTTTAATTATGAATATCAAGAATTCCCAATCGAAATAGTCGGTATTTATTATCCTGATAAAGATATGTCTCATTCTGAAGTTTGGAATAATCAAACTTATTATAATCCATATTATTATACAATTATTGATGATGAATTTTATCAAATGATTTCAAACATGAAAATCGGTGATTTCGCATTTGCAATTTCTAGTATGCCAACTAGTCGAGATGAGATTAGAAAAGCTGTAATGTTCAATTACACAAGATTTGATAATACAGAATACCATATTAATAATCAAGTTAGTTTTTTATTGGAACAAGCCAATACAATTATTGAAACATTAGCTAAAGTGTTTTTATACATAGGAATTGGATTTGCGGTATTTGCTTCTATTTTAATGATGAACTTTATCGCAACTAGTATCAATCAAAAGAAACGCGATATTGGGGTTTTAAGAGCATTAGGCTCAAGAAGTTCAGATGTTTTTGGAATTTTTTATAATGAAAGTTTAATCGTTACATTGTTTAATTTTTTATTATCAGCGATTCTAACTGGAGTAGTGATATTTTTAATCAACTCGCTTTTAAGAAAAAATTATGGCCTATTAATTACACTTTTAAATTTTGGCATAAGGCAAATTGTTTTAATGTTATTAATTAGTGTATTTGTTGCAACCGTTTCTAGCTTTATTCCGACATATCGAATATCTAGGAAAAAACCAATTGACGCAATTAGAAACCGATAATTTAAAAAGATAAAAAAGACTTATAATCAACTAAACGCTAGTAAAATTATAAGTCTTTTTTAATTTCATTAAATCCATGTTATTGGCTTTATAAAACTATCATCAAGCCAATCCTTATATAAACCAAAGTGTAAAGATTGAGATTAAAAAGGTAACAAGGTTAGCAACAAAACCATATAACATCGCTCTTTTATTTTGATGCTCCAAAAGTATAAATCTATAGAGAACTATTTCTATGATAAAAACAAGCGCCTCGCCGGCTAGTAAAGCGAAAATCAAGCCAAAATCACTAGCCCATAAATAATAACTTAAAGTCATAAAAAGCGTTAATACGGTTTGAGTAACGAAATTAGTAATCCCAACAATTATATAACTTTTAGATTTACGATACATAAACAAAAACAGGATAATAATTTCAACAACAATTGTTCCAAAAACTCTAACAATAAATCTCCAAGAGGCATCTTTAACGGGATAATCTTCTACCACTAAACCAGCATCTTCTTGATTTTCGGTTAAATCTAGACCGGTTAGATCAAAAGTTATCTTTGAATTAAATAACTTTCTATTAACAACTTTTGAAGTTATTATGATACTATCAGCTAAAATGATAGCTATTTTAAACTTACTCGGCGCCGAATAATATCCTACACGATAAGTATTTGTAGTTAGTTTATCTAGTCTTGCCGGTTTACCACTATATAAAATACGCGAAGCATAGCCATCATCATCTTGATAACCATTTAATAAGTCAAAAGGAAATTCGCTATAATATTCTCCGGTTATTTTATCTTCGATCTCTTGGTAGTTCAAAACATCAACGGAATAGTTTTTATAAATTAGTATTTCTATTTTATAATCTTCTTCTATTCCTTTTACAGTAATATCAGCACTAGGTTTTTCAAACATATCAGCTTTAACATTAGTTTGAAATAACAAAAATATAGTTAATATAGATAATATTCCTAATGTAAGTTTTTTCATATACTTATTCCTTTCCAAAGATTAATAACCTACTTTTATTATAAACCATAATTTAAAACCTTTCTACCTTAAATTAATAATTTAATCTTTTTATGATTATATTCCATGAAACTTTTTTAAAATCATAATTGCCTAAAAAATAACTTCATGATAATATAAGGGCGAGAGCAAATCTTCGTTAAAAGATTTAGTAAAATGTTTTTGATTGGGGGAAAGAAAATGAAAAGATACAGATTTTTAATTCCAGGAGCAAGCATATTTTTAATAGCGTTACTTCTTTTACCAGTTTTTCTTGATAATTCTTTTATGAATAATAGCGAACAGGCAATTATTTATTTTATAGCAAAAGGATCTGCTATATTATTATTTATTACTGGATTTTTATATATTATTTTATCTAACATTGCACCTAATTATTTTTATATTTTAAGTTTAACTTTTTCCATCTATCAATTAGTACCACTTTTTATCCGCTTAATAATTAAATATAGTACTAAACCAATAGTTTGGAGTGTAATCTTATTAACAATTTCCATTTTTATATTAGTTTTAATAGTAGGAATAATTATTATTTTAAACGATAAAAGATTTGACCATAATCGTAGTTTGAAGGATAATAAGAAAATAATAGAAAAAGAAAATAAAAACCAACAAATAATGTAAAACACATTTATACGCTTGATTATTCCAATAAATTAATTAAACTTTTTGATTATTTTATCAAAGAAGTCTTTTTATTATTTAAAAAATTTATTTTGTTAATTAAAGGCTATGTAATCTAAATAAAATCCAGATATTAGATTTTATTTAAGATTTTCATTATAATATGCTTGGTGATATTATGAAATTTAGAATGTTTTTAGCTTTTAAAATGGCTTTGGGATTTATTATTGGAATGCTAATTGCTCTAGCTTTTGATCTTGATAGTTTTTATACTGCTGGCGTTATAGCGTTATTATCTTTAGAACCGACTAGAAGAGCTTCTTTTGAAAGCGGTACGATAAGATTATTAAATTCTTTATTTGCGCTGGCTTTAGCAAGTTTGTTTTTTTATCTTTTTGGGTTTAAAATTTGGGTTTTATTTTTATTTGTGGCGCTTTTTGTGCCGATTAGTTTTTTATTAAAAATTGATAAAGGGGTAGTTGTTTCATTAGTCTTGGTTTCTCAAGTTTATCTATCAAGTAACTTCTATTATTCTTTAAATGCCCTTTATATATTTTTAATCGGATTGGGAGTAGCTCTTATATTAAATTTATATATGCCTAAAAATAAGCATATAAAAAAGGAAATCGATGAAAT
>CAZRWC010000002.1:0-1879 GCA_964603705.1 uncultured Acholeplasmataceae bacterium | reverse complement strand
TATTAAATTTATATATGCCTAAAAATAAGCATATAAAAAAGGAAATCGATGAAATTGATTTAGAAATTAATAATTTGCTACAGTTTATGGCGAATTCGAAAATAATTAACTTTGATCAGGTTGATTATTTATTAAATAAAACTTATAACAATATCAAATTAGAATTAGATAATATCAATCTTGCTTTAACAACCAAAAGATTAAAATATGTCGAAATGCGAAAAGAACAAGTTAGTATTTTAAAAAGAATTAATCAAGTTTTAATTTGCGTTTTGCCAATTGAAGAAAAAACTATTATATTAGATTTTATTAAAGAGTTTGATGGTCAAATCGGTGAAGAAAACTACGCTGCTCCGCTTGCTTTAAAATTAGAAGAATTATTTTCCTTTTTCAAGGTTAGATCTTTACCTACTGATCGGTTTGCTTTTGAAAATAGAGCTCAACTTTATTATGTTTTACAAGAATTGAACCAATTTCTTAATTTAAAACTTACATATCACCAAACAACAGAAAATCTTTAATAAAAAAAATCTCTATATCACAACAATATAGAGATTTTTTTATAATTAAGCTTTCTTACCACTTAATAACATCAAGGCTCCATCACTTAATGCAGCCAAGATTGTTAATATACCAGATATAATCAATGGTACTCCAAGTCCGTTATCGAATAAATCCGATAATATGTTTTTAGGAATTGTGTTTGGATAAACAAATAAAAATATACCAGCAAGCAACAGTAAAACTGCACTAATTAAATATTTGTATTTATTCTTTAATGGAACAAAACGAGCAGCTAATCCTAAAACCAATAATAAAACTGCAACAAACCCTAAAATATTGAATTCAAATTTAGGATTTTCATGTCCGAAAATTGTTTGAAATGCATTTATATCTGCCAGAACATTCTTTCCAATCATTGGATCTTTAGAATATAAACCTGGGGCAACAAATAACAATACAATCGCAACAACGCCAAACAACAATGCAATAAAACTTCCGTACTTTTTAAATAATTTCATGTTCTTTCATTCTCCTTCTGTAAAAACTATTATAGCACTGTAATTTATTTATTCAATTTAATTGGTTACCGCAATTTTAATAGTTTAAATTAAATTTTTATGACTAAAGAAAATAAAAAAAGCGCTCTTGCGCAATCTATCTTAACCCTTTCGGGATTATTTTACACTAGGAAAACTTTTAATTTAAGTTTTTATTAGCTATAATCATCAACATGTCCAAATAAAAATTTCTTTCTTTTTTCTCGTTGTTCTTTTCAGCTTTGTTTTCTCTAGTAGTGTTTAAAAACAACATAGTTTTACCTCCTTATTTATTTTTCTATCTATATATTAACAGATAATGAAAGAAAATGCAAACAATTTACATTCGCTTACATTTCATTCAAATAAAGTGGTTTAAATTATTTTTTTCTATGTTCCAATTATTTTTATTAAGATTCTTTTGTCTCTTTTACCATCAAACTCGCCATAGAAAACTTGTTCCCATGGTCCAAAATCTAATTTTCCATTGGTAATTGCTATTACTACTTCTCGCCCCATAATAGTTCTTTTTAAATGAGCATCCGCATTATCTTCATAAACATTATGCCGATATTGATTATATGGTTTTTCAGGTGCTAATCTTTCTAGAAAAATTTCAAAATCATGATGAAGACCAGATTCATCATCATTTATAAATACACTAGATGTAATATGCATTGCATTACAAAGTAATAGGCCTTCTTTAATACCGCTTTTAAAAAGTGATTCTTCTATTTTAGGCGTAATATTAATAAAAGCTCTTCGGGTGGTAGTGTGAATTATTAATTCTTCTTTATAACTTTTCATAGTAACTCCTTTTTTTATTATATTATATCATC
>CAZRWC010000001.1:0-51587 GCA_964603705.1 uncultured Acholeplasmataceae bacterium | reverse complement strand
ACTTTTATCGAAAACGAAGCGAACATCGCTGCTTACGGTGAGTCGATTAACCATCCCGATCATAGCAATTTAGTCTTATTAAATATTGGTCTTGGTGTCGGTATGGGAATTGTAATTAATAACAAATTGTATTCCGGAGAAACCGGGTTCGCTGGAGAATTAGGTCATACGATAATAGTTCCTAATGGTCGTAAGTGTGTGTGCGGTAATCAAGGATGCTTGGAAACTTACATTTCTGATAAAGGCGTATTACAATCTTATTTTGAACTTACTAAGCAGCCAGTTGACATGGAAGAATTTTTAATTTTATACAAAAATCATGATTACGCGGCTGAAACAGTTTATAAAGATTTTGTTCAAAATTTACTATATACTGTTAATAATGTTTCACATATTTTTAATCCGAAATCTATCATTATCAACAATAAAATCGTTGACTTTGTGCCAGAAACTATCTCATTGGTTAAAAACGGACTTCGCTCACAAGTTTTATCGCTTGATTTTCTTGGAACTTCAAAATATAAATCTAAAGCTATCGTTATTGGATTAGCTCATCATCTAGTTAAGCGTTATCTAAAGTTAGATAATTACCGTTTAAATAACTCTTAAACTACGAGCTAGTGAAATCGTTTCCAAACATAGTTTAACACATGAATTAAGTTTTGTAAACACTTTTTATAACTTTTTTCATCAACCATTTAAAAAAGGGCAAAAGCGCCCTTTTTTTGTATCGTGTTTTTTAAAAAATAACAATAAATTTATAATGACTATTCATTTAAAATGTTTTTAAAATGTTTTTAAATTTTCATTTTCAATAATAAAATCAACATCTTTATCGCCGCGCCCCGAAAGATTTATCAATATATCGCCTGTTTTCATTTCTTTCGCTAGTTTCATTCCATATGCAACTGCGTGTGCGCTTTCTAAAGCCGGAATTATGCCTTCGGTTTTAGATAGTAATAAAAATGCTTCAACTGCTTCTTCGTCATTAATTGCAACATATTTTACTCGATCAATCCCATTTAAATAAGCATGTTCAAACCCCACAAATATATAATCTAGACCACTGGCAATGGAATAAACTGGTGCCGGTTCGCCTTTTTCATCCTTTATAACAATCGATTTAAAGCCATGAAGAATTCCTTCTTCACCAACTATAAACCTAGCTGCATTATCACCGATTTTTTCGCCTCTTCCTAATGGCTCAACTCCAAACATTTGAATATCATCAGATAAAAATGGCCCAAATAAACCAATTGCATTACTACCACCACCAACGCATGCCACCAGTGCATCAGGAAGTTTTCCTTTTAAAGCCATAAATTGCCTTTTAGCTTCTTTTCCAATGACAGATTGAAAATCACGAATCATCTTTGGAAACGGGTGCGGACCAACGGCAGATCCAATTGCATACATACTATTTTTTAAATCGTTTGAATAAGCAATGAAAGCTGAATCTACGGCTTCCTTTAAAGTTTTATAGCCTTCCTTTACAACAACTACTTTTGCCCCTAAAATCTTCATCTTAGCGACATTTGAACTTTGTTTAATGATATCAACTTCACCCATATGAATTTCACATTCTAAACCAAAATAAGCTGCAGCGGTCGCAACCGCTAATCCATGTTGCCCAGCACCGGTTTCAGCTATTAATTTAGTTTTGCCCATTTTTTTGGCTATCAAAGCTTCAGCCATTGTGTGATTTAATTTATGGGCACCAGTATGATTTAAATCTTCTCTTTTTAAATATATATTGGCCCCTCCAATTAATTTAGTTAAATTTCTAGCGAAATAAACTGGTGTTTCTCTGCCTTGATAATTTTTTCTGATTTCGCTTAATTCATGTAAAAACTGTTCATCTTCTTTGATTGTTTCATAAAAATTGGCGATTTCTAGAAAAGCTTTTTTAAAATTATCATCGATATAGCTACCACCATAGATACCATAATAACCAGCTTTATTTGGAAACTCCTTTAAATATTTCTCTAAATTAGCAATCTTCTTTTTCATCTTTTTTTCTGTATACATAATTTTTGAAAACTTTTTAGTATACATTCCTTTCTAATATTTTATTAATAAAAAAAACGATAAATTCGTTTGGGACGAATCTATCGTGGTGCCACCCAATTTCATAAACTTGCGTTTACCTCAAAATTAAAAACCGTTTTAAATTAAATTAAAATAAATAGCCCATTCATTTAACTTAATAAGGTTTCTTTTCACCAACTGAAACTCTCTTTACTTATTAAATGTTAAATTACTTGTTTATTTATACAGTTTTACCTATTATATTTGTATTTTGATTAATTGTCAACCGGAAATATATGTTTTTAATACTTATTCACTAATTTCTGTTTCTTCCGCCACTTTTTTTATTTTTTTAGTTCTTAACATAAAGAAATTAAAAATTACAAAAAAGATAATCATAGCTATAAATGAGCCCCACAAATAATACCATTCAGGTAGATATATTATTCCTGTGATAATTAAAATTGGTGCTCCAAACATCACAGCTGATGAGGAACCAGTAACCAAATCATCTGAGGCAGGTGTTTCAAAATCAGGATCAATTTCTCTAAGTAAAGCAATTCCATTAGGAGCAGTTCCAGTCAAATTACCAAATAAAGTTGCAAACGCTTCGTGTTGATAATCTGGATAAACTCTTTTAGTGGCATAAATCAAATAGAAATAAGTAATTATTCCTGCAGCTGTTGTCATTAAAATTAAAGTTACAATCAAACCTGTGTCAATTAAACTTTCAATATTAATTGACATCAATGAGGCCGCTACCATGAAATCAAATAAGACTCCTGAAATTCGATTTAAAATATATTCATTAGTATATCTGCGTTTCATCCAACCTTTTTTCCTTAAAAACTTAATAACAAGTTTTACTAAAATCGCAAATAACATCGCAAAAATAAAGTTAAAACCCCAAATTAGACTAGTCATACTATTGGCAAAATCCGAACCACTACCAATTAACCACGTAACTAAGTACATAAAACCATAAGCCATCGCATAGGTAATCACAATCAAAATGATTTGGATACTCATTTTATCGATCGCTTCAGCAACCGGTATTTCATCTTCAGACTCAATTTCATGGTTGCTAACTGATTTGGCTTTTTCTTCAGAAACCCTAGTTAATTTTCCTTCTTTCGCTCTTTTATTTATATAAAAAACGCCTGCTACACTAGCCCAAACAAAACCAATTGTAGCGATTGCTAGTCCAAAAGCTTGGCCACCAGCAAAGCCTTGACCTTCAAATACCAAACCTATGTTATTGGCTTGTCCAGGCCCTTGCCCAAAGCCCATTGGTAATAAAACTCCGCTATACTTACTAACACTAGCCCAAATATACCCTAAACCAATTGTAAAAATAAGGCCAATAATCCCTTGTAAAAGATAGGTATTAACAATTAATAAGCCGGTTTTAATTGGTCTTCCTTTAATCTTTTTGGTTTTAGAATCTTTGGTTGTTTTCAAACCTAAAGCAATAAACCCTAAAGCCAATGAATGATAGGTAATACTTTGCAACATCCAATTATAACTATGAGTTATATTTTTAACTCCATCTAAAGAACTAGAAGTATATTTAAATATTCCCGCCATTATTTCTGGTGAATAATAAAATAAATATTTTACACCCAACCCTAAAAATCCCGCAATAATAGCCGTTGGAAATAACAAGTTTCTAAAAAACTTAATCTTTCTTCTAATAATATTGCCTAATAACATAATCAATGCCAAAATGGCAAAACCAATAATTAATTCCCAGGATTTAAATTCCGAACTCTGAAAGCTTGTCATTAATACTCACTCCTCCTATTTGAAGATATTTATAAAACTGATAAGTCAAAATATATTTGTACGGACTAGCATAATCATCTAATCCAATTAAATAAGTTTGGTAATTTAAGTAAACAATTATTTGCTTTTTCCCTTGAATTGCCATACTATTTATATCATTATAATATAAATTAATATCTCTATCTTTAAAATATAATACGATTGAGTCTTTATTTAAAAAGCATCGTGCTTCCCCTAGTTTAATTTTTTTATTTGAAAATGTCTCAGTTACTACCACGTTTTCCTCATAAAGTTTGTTACTGGTATAATTTTTATAAAAATCAAAATAGGCTAGTTTTACTTCTTTATCGACTTCGATTAGTGTTTTTTCTTGATTATCTGTCGTTAAAACCTTGCCGTTTTCTTGATATGTTAGTTCAAAATCGCTGGCAGTAGATTTTAGCTTGTTATTTTCACTATACGTTACAAACGGAATGTTTTTTAACAAATCTATAAAAATCAATCTTTCTAATCCGTGAGCAATTTTTTTCCCACGATATAAATCTTGATCATTTTCTTGGTCTTGATAGGCGTTTACATATAAATCATTTTTAATAATTTCATATAATTCTGTTTCAGAATAATCAATAATTTCTTCTGGTAAATATAGGCTTCTTACAAAACTAGTTGTTTTACCTTTTTTGGGATAAACCGACCATCTAGGAAAAGATAAATATAGACCTTTTGTGTTGATAATAACAACCGGTAGTTTTAACATTTTAATTAATTTTACAATTGCAATATTAATTTGAGCGGTTTCACCGGTATAGGTTGTATTACCTTCGGGATACACACCTATACTTCCCCCTTCATTAGTAACTCTTTTAATCATTTTAATCGTGCCTAAATCACTAACTGATTTAGTTTTTTTAATTGGGTTTACAGCAAACACTAGTAATTTAGAAAGAAATCCTAAATTAAAGATTTGTTCAGTTGCAATATAATAAAGATTTTTGGGAAAATGAAATCCTAAAATTATCGGATCGTGATTGATTGTGTGATTTGCTAAAACAAGATATGGGCCTTTTAACGTTTTGATTCTTTCATCCTTAATAATTTTTATCCGATATGGTCTAACAAAAAAGAACCACAAAATAGGATATGCTAATCTAGTTATTATAAAATGTCTTAGTTTAACTTCTCGTTTCTTTTTCATCTTTACACCCCATTTCGCACAATATATACTTAAGCGTTGTTAAAATTATACAAATAAATCTCAAAAACACCAAAAAAATCATAACTTTTGTCTAAATAATGTGAAAACATGAAATTTTTTAAACTTATTTATAGCGCTTTTAATTCGAATAGAATATCTCTTAACTCGGCGGCTTTTTCAAATTCATAGTTTTTAGCTGCTGCTAGCATTTCTTTTTCAATAATTTTAATTTGTTTTTTCAAATCTTCTTTGGTAAATGAAGTTAATTCGCTCTTTTCTTCTATCAAGCTCGTTAGCGAAATAACTTCTCTAATCTCTTTAGTAATACTTAATGGTTTTAAATTATTTGTTTGATTATATATTTGTTGAATCTCACGTCTTCTGTTAGTTTCATTGATGGCTTTTTCCATCGATTCACTAATTGAATTAGCATACATTATTACTTGACCGTTAATGTTTCTAGCAGCGCGACCGATAGTTTGAATTAAACTTCTTTCGCTTCTTAAAAAGCCTTGTTTATCGGCATCTAAAATCGCCACTAGACTTACTTCTGGTAAATCTAGTCCTTCTCTTAAAAGATTGATTCCGACTAAAACATCATATTTACCTTTTCTTAAATCATTTAAAATAACAATTCTTTCAAGCGATTTAATTTCACTATGAAGATATGCTACCTTTAATCCCATTTCTTTAAAATGAGCCGTTAAATCTTCGCTCATTTTAATTGTTAGGGTTGTAACTAAGACTCTTTCGTTATGATTGATTCTTTTTTTAATTTCAAAATATAAATCATCTATTTGACCATAAGCTGGTCTTACGATAACTTCAGGATCAATTAAAAAGGTTGGACGGATAATTTGTTCAATGATTGGAATATTTTTTTCTAATTCATATGGTCCTGGGGTAGCCGATAAATAAATTACTTTATCAACTTTTTCTTCAAACTCATCAAACCTTAGTGGTCGATTATCAAGCGCACTTGGTAATCTAAAACCAAAGTTGACTAAAGTTTCTTTTCTAGACCTATCACCACGATACATTCCCTTGACTTGAGGAATTGTTACATGTGATTCATCAATAATTAATAGATAGTCATCGCCAAAAAAATCCATTAAGGTAGTAGGTGTTTCATTTTCGGCTTTTAAGGCTAGGTGTCTAGAATAATTTTCAACTCCACTAGTAAAACCGATTTCTTCTAACATCTCTAGGTCATACCTAGTTCTTAATTCAATCCTTTGGGCTTCAAGCAATAAATCTTTTTCCTTAAAGTATTTGATTCTATCTTCTAACTCTTCTCTAATTCTTTCGATTGCTATAGCTAGTTTTTCAGGATTGGTAACGAAGTGCGTAGCTGGAAAAACAGTTACAAATGAAGTCTTTTCAATCATTTTTCCGGTTACAATATCAAACTTAAATATTTCTTCAATTTCATCACCAAAAAATTGGATTCTTATCCCTTGATCATGTTGAGAAATTGGAACAACATCAACTAAATCTCCTCTAACTCTAAAACTTCCGCGTTTAAAATCAAAATCATTTCTTTCATATGTTAATTCGACTAATTTATTAATTAAATTGCTGCGACTATATTCTTCTCCAACCCTTAGAAAAATCGTTGAATTTTTGTAATCTTCGATATCTCCGATACCATAAATACAAGAAACACTAGCAACCACTATAACATCGTCATTTGATAATAACGAGGCGGTTGCACTATGACGAAACTCATCTATTTCGTCATTGATACTAGCATCTTTTTCTATATAGGTGTCACTAGAGACAACATAAGCTTCTGGTTGATAATAATCATAATATGAAATAAAGTATTCGACTCGATTATTTGGAAAAAGTGTTTTTAATTCGCCATATAATTGTCCAGCTAAGGTTTTATTAGGTGCTAAGACTAAAGTTTTTTTACCTAGTTTTTGAATAATATTGGCAATCGTAAAAGTCTTGCCTGTGCCGGTTGCACCAAGTAAGACTTGTTCTTTAATACCGTTATTGATATTATTGATTAAGTTTTCTATTGCCTGTGGTTGATCACCACTTGGCTTATAACTTGTTACTAATTCAAACATAAAACACTCTACTTTCATAGCAGAACTAATACATGCAACTATTAAAAGTATTCAGCTTTTTTTATTTTCGCCTTTGAAACATATTAATATTTTTCATTGGTTAACAAAAACGACAAAATGCATCTAATATTATTGTTTAAATATATAGCTAAATTTTTCATTCTTTATTCATAATGATTTTATCATTGAATACAGCCTTTAACAAGTAATAAGTTTAACTTGTTTATAGTTAATTAGTATTATAAATGATTAAATAAGAATGGGTCTTATTTAATCATTTATACATCGAACTTCAATTAATTTATCTTGCTACCACTAGTAATATTTTCATTATGCAAATCTTTAAGTATATTGGCTAACAATATAATTCAAATAAAGAAAGAAAAATCTTTTCAAATATTTTAAATAGCTCTTTTTATGACTTAAAATCTTATTAAGACCTTTTATCTATACACCTGTACTCTTGTTTTTGATTTATTATTCTATATTTAATAATCATCAAACTTTTATTTTGTTTGAAATTAAAATATCAACCATCTTATCTATTTCTTCAATGCTATACAAATATGTTATTTTTCTTGCTTTTACACCCAAATTAGGAGTAATAATACTAGCTTGTTCCATATCTTGAATAATTAAAGCAACCTCATCAAAACCCAAATCAAACTCGTTTTGTATAGAATTTATACTCAATGATTGCGTCCTATATACATAATTTAAAATATCCCTAAATAACTCTTTTGACTTTTCTATATGAAAATTTATATGTTCATCTAACAAAAACAAATATGACGTATTTGGATTGATGGATAACATTTTATTTCTTATCATAACTGCATTTTTAATTTTATTTTTTTTCAAATAATTATTAGCAGATTTGTAAAATTCATTAAGCATTAAATCGTCATCTTTATTATTTGAGTTATCTTTTTTATTTTTTTTCAAATTAGGAATTATTTTTTCAATTCCTCTAATTAAATCTTGCATAAATCCTAATTTACTCATATCTTGAGATTGTAAATGACTAAATTCTTCCGGCAAGTCATATGGATCCATATCTCTATATGCTGGTATTAATATTTTTTCACCTTTTGAATCCCTAACTACAGCTAAAAACCTACTCCATTCATTTTTCACCCAAACAGCATTAAAATATTCTCGCTTTGTTCCTAATACTACCATAACTTTCGCGCTATTTAATGCCGCAAATATATATGGTTCATATTCCATACCTAGCTTTGACTCTAAAGTAATTCTTGAAAAGAACACTTTAAATCCTTCTTTAGTCAGTTGATGATACAAGTCGTTAGCTAAAACAGAATCTCTAGTTCTTCTGCCTTGTTCATCAGTTTCTTTATAACTAATAAAGACGTCATACGGATCTTCTTTTTGAGAAACCGATAAAATCCCTTTTTGGATTTCATTAATAACTTTTGCTTCCGATTCAAAAATGTCTTTTTGATAACCATCGCCATATTCTAATGCTTTTTTATAGTTCTCATCATTAAATATTGAAGTGAATTGGGCTCTATTTACTGTTGGTATTCTTTTTCTGGTTTTAGGGTCTTCTACATATTCAATACCATAATTACACAAAACTAAAGACCAGTAGGCTTCAGCATCACTCGGGTCTTCAATTAATATTTGTTGATAAACTTTTTCCGCTTTATCAAATTCATTATTTCTTCTAAAATGATTTGCTCTATCATATAAATTAAGAATCAAATCGGTATTAGACTTTGGTAATGCTTGTTGTGTGCCACAATATTCACAGGTTACTGTTGTTTGGTCATCTTTTACATTTAATGAACCAGCACATACTTTACACTTATATATTGCCATATTATCCCTCTATTTATATATTTTAACAAGCCTATTTCTTTCATTTACTTGTTTTGTTATCTCTTTTATTTTAACTGGTTTTTCATCATCTTTCAAAGATGATAATAAATTTACATTTTGTAATATTTTTTCTTCAAGTGATTCAACTTTTTCATTACTCATTGGATCACTATATCTAACTAAATCCTTTAGCTTATTTAATTCTTTTAATACTTCTTTATTTTTTGTATTATCGATTACGCTTTCAAGCTTTACTCGAATTTCTTGAATATATAATACTTTTTGTTGAACTTTTTCATCGACTCTTTCTATTTCTTCTTTACCCGCAGTTAATCCAATCAATCCAACAATAGTAAAAACTAATATTACTGCATTTACTACTATTGCATATGTATAAGTAAAAGCTGGCACAGCCATTTGAACTATTCCTAAAATAAATTGTAAAACAATATAACTCCTTAATATATATATTAAAGGAACACCATAAAAACGGCTTTTCATATCTTTTTTGTCAAATATGAAATATAAAACAACTGCACTTATTAAGGCCGATAAAGTAATAAAACCATACCCTACCCAAAAACTAACACTTTTTGGAAATGGTATTAAAAATGCTATTAGATTAAATAATCCAATTAACAATGCTATTACAATAAAATATAATGTTTTGTTTTTATTAATTTTCATGTCTTAGTTCTCCTTATAATATTTTTGCTAAAAGTTCTTGTTTTAATTTTGCAAATTCTTCATCTGATATAAGACCAGATTCTTTCATTATTTTTAGTTTTTCTACTTTTTGTTTAAATGCTTCCAATGGGTCAATTGGTGCTGGTTGTGGTTGTGGACTACCTGAAGTTACTCCAAGAGCATCAGATGTAATTCCTGCAACTTTACCGCCTACTCCAACACCTACTCCTGCGGCAAGCCCTAATCCAATTCCAGTACTTGCCATAGTTCCTACGCCTTCATTCTCAGCAACTTTTTCAGCGACATCAAAACCTCTTTCATCTTGATAAGTATAACCCTCTAGAGTTCTTTTAGCAGCAATTGATTCAGCTTCTATTACTCTTCTTCTTGCTGCTGTAGTTTCATCAATCAGCCCTATTTCTTGTCTTAATTTTGCTTCTGCTACATCACCGTATTGTCTATAATATAAATCTTTGAATTTTTCAAATGTACGTTCACCATCGGCCTTGCTATATTTATTATAAAAAATCTTTCCAATTCTAAACCATAATCATTAAAATCATTTAACAATGATGCGTGTATTACTTCTGATAAGATATCGATTTGACTTTCTATTGCGAATATACTAACCTCACCTTTTAGCATCGTTCTTGCTAAAAGTGGTTTCATTTTGACCATTAAAAAAGCCCTTATTTTTCTTGTTAAAGAATCTTGTGTTAAATTTCTTTCAGTTCCAACTAACTTTAAAATCAGTTTTCTAGAATCTTCAACACGAATTGACATTTCACCGGATGCACCAATTGATAAAGGGAAATTATAGGTTGGATCAATATAATGAACTTGGCTATCTGTTCCCCATTTAATTGCCATTTGCTCTACCTTATTAATAAAATAAATAGAACAAGTATAAGGTGTTTCATCACCTGTTGCTCTATTTAATGCTTTTCTAAGTAGCGGAATGTTTTGTGTCTCTAAAGTATATCTTCCTGGACCAAAAAGGTCTAATGCTTGTCCATTAAAAAAAACAAGGCTTCTTGCGACTCATGAACAATTAACTGTGACCCAGTGTTAAAGTTTTCTATTGGAGATTTCCATACAAATGTATCGTTAGCCCCCTCATATTTGATAACACTAAAAACTTTACTCATTATTTTTTCCTCCGTATTAATTTTTAGACTTTTATAAAAAATAAAAAAACACTATAACTTTATAATAAAATTATAGCATTATTTAACTATTAACTCAACCTATTATCAAGATATAACGAGTTATATATGAAGATATATTAAAAATACTATCAACACGAGCGTGTACATACATTATTGGCTATCTCTTTTTAATTTTTTTGTGTCATCTGTGCAATTAATCTTATAATTACCAAGTACACTCTTGGTGGTGCTTCGGCATTTCCAAAAAAGAACACTCAAAATCAAGTGTTCTTTGTATTATCTTAAAAAATTTGTATTTTTTGTTGTTTATCTATGTACAATTAAAGGTCTTGTAACATAGCTTTGAAAGAAATAATTATGATACTTTGGAAATTAAATCATATAAGTCAAGGTGTTGTTCTAAATCATTTAATATATCTTCTAAATTATTATGAACTAATTTATTATTTCTAATTCCCACACCAACACCATAGATTCCTTCATTAACTAAAGTTACTGCATATGAGCCTAATTGTGTCGCTAAAATACGATCTTCAGGAACCGGTGTGCCGCCTCTTTGGATATAGCCTAAAACAGTAGCTCTGGTTGAAAATCCAGATTTTTCACTTATTTCTTTCGCTAATTCATATACATCAAACATATGTTCGGTAACGACGATGATAGCTTGTCTTCTTCCTTCTTTTTGCCAAGCAGATAGAGTATTAATTAAATAATTTTTATCAACTGGGTGGTCATTAGTAATGATAAATTCCGCTCCACTACAAAGACCTGAATATAGCGCTAAATCGCCTGCTTTTCTACCCATTGTTTCAATGATTGAACAACGTTGATGAGAACTTGATGTATCCCTTAATTTATCTATCGCTTCTACAATTGTATTTAAAGCGGTATTAAAACCGATTGTTTTATCGGTTCCACCTAGATCATTATCGATTGTGCCAGGTATACAAACCACCTTAACACCCATTTCTGCTAAAGCCATTGCACCGCGATAAGAACCGTCACCACCAATTACAATTAAAGCATTGATTTTTCTTTTTTGTAAATTACGATAAGCAATTTCTCTTATATCTTGTTCCTGAAAGTTTTCAACTCTAGCTGTACCTAAAAAAGTTCCACCTTTTGTTAAACCACCAGAAACATCATCATGCAATAATAAAACCATGTCGTTTTCAATTAAACCACGATAGCCATTTTTAATTCCATATACGTCATGTCCGTAATATAAAGCCGTTCTAACAACTGCTCTAATAGCGGCGTTCATGCCTGGAGCATCTCCGCCCGATGTTAATACACCTATTCTCATAATATCACTCCATCTAAATTTTATTATAGCATATTTAAAGATTAAATATAAAAATAATTACTTATATCTAATATATTTTTAGTTTAAACTATTTTATGTTAAAATTATTATTGATTGAAAGGAATGATGAGATGAAAAATTTAAAAGGTGTTGCCTTACTAGGGCAATCAGGCGGACCAACAAGTGTTATAAATGCTAGTGCTGCAGGTGTATTTTTAGAAGCTTTAAAACACCCAGAACTAATAACTGGTGTATATGGTGCTGTTCATGGAATTAAAGGTGTTTTAAACGAAGAATTTTATGATATTGGAAAAGAAGATTTAACCGAGTTAGAACGCTTAAAAAACACTCCTGCTTCTATGATTGGAAGCGTTCGTTATAAACTAAAAGATCCAGCTGTTGATGATACTGATTATAAACGAATTGTTGAAGTTTTTAAAAAATATAATATTCGTTACTTCTTTTATAACGGCGGAAACGATTCAATGGATACTGCCAATAAAATTAGTAAGTTTTTACATGACAGTAATTGGGATTGTAACGTTATTGGTGTTCCTAAAACAATTGATAATGATTTAAATATAACTGACCACTGTCCAGGCTATGGTAGTGCTGCTAAATATGTTGCTACTACTTTGATGGAGTTATATCACGATGCAACTGTTTATGATACACCGCAAGTTACAATTGTTGAAATCATGGGAAGAAATGCTGGTTGGCTAACAGCCGCTGGTGCACTTGCAATGGCGGAAGGTCAAGGACCTGATTTACTTTATTTACCTGAAGAAGTTTTTGATTATGATAAGTTTTTTAAATCAGTAAAAAACTTGATTGATAGCAAAGGAAAAGCCATTATTGCTGTTTCTGAAGGCGTAAAAGATGCTGAAGGTAAATATATTCCAGAACACTTTACCGATATGCATAAAGATGCTTTCGGTCACGCTCAGTTAGGCGGAACAGCCCAAATTTTAGCCGAACAAGTAAAAAAACAATTTGGTGTAAAAGTTAGAGCAATAGAGTTTTCCTTGATGCAAAGATGTGCTGCTCACTTAGCAAGTAAAGTTGATGTTCGAGAAGCTTTTAACGCTGGTAAAAAAGCCGTTAGAGAAGCTATTAAAGGAGCTACTGATAAAATGGTTGCTTTTAAAAGAGTTTCCAACAACCCTTATAAGATAAATTATATTTTAATACCTTTAGAAAAAGTCGCCAATACCGAACAGACCGTTCCAAAAAATTGGATAAAACCAAATAATCTAGGAATGACTCAAGAATTCATCGACTATGCTAGGCCGCTTATTCAAGGTGATGATAAAGCGAGCCTTGAGGATGGTTTACCAAGATTTGCAAAACTAAAATTAATTAGAGTTAAAAAAATCTAATATATTAGAAAGTAGTGAAATTTCACTACTTTTTTTTATCTTTAACTCTCTTGATAGACTTGAATTTTTTTAACTACATATGTTTTCTTTTCACGATAGACATTTTCTTCAATTTCTAATATGTATAATAGTGATTTAGGAAGTTTTAAAAAAATCTCATATTCATTTGAAAAAAGCGTCACATCTAATTCTTGTTTACCGTCAGTTATAGTAAAAAATGCCATTTTATTATTATTTTTAGTTCTAATTTCTTTTAAATTGACAATCATTGCTAAAAGTCTAGATCGGTTTTGTT
The DNA here is from genome assembly GCA_964603705.1 of uncultured Acholeplasmataceae bacterium. Lineage (GTDB taxonomy): Bacteria > Bacillota_I > Bacilli_A > Acholeplasmatales > Acholeplasmataceae > CAZRWC01. The sequence goes on along the minus strand of CAZRWC010000001.1, from coordinate 37,823 downwards.
TTAAAGCGGTTTTAAGGTCAACTGTTTTCGTTTTAGTTCTAAGTGGTTTTAAAACTTCGTAATAATTATAAAAAATATTATAGTTTAATGCCTTTCTTTCCGCAATTATTTTTTCTTCAATTGTTAATTCGTCTTTAGCTTCTTCAAAGATTACATCCTCAAAAAAAGCACCGTAGGTTGAATCCCCTTGGTTTAAGTTTAGTAGCAATGTGGCATGATTTAGGCCAAAAGAATCAAGTGCGTTAACGCTAATTAAATTTTCAATATTAGCATTAGATAATATTTTATTGGTTCTAATTTTAAAATCCATGAAATTTTTAAATAATCCCTTTTCTTCTCTTTCTAAAATTAGTTTTTTAGAAGTTTCAACTCCTATTCCTTTAACTAAATTAAAAGGTAGGACTATTCCCTTGTCGGTAATTTGATAATATTCTTTAGCTATATTAATATCAGATGGTAATAACTTATAACCATTTTGGATCAACTCTTTTAAGTATCGTTCAGTTAATTTATCATTACTCATCATATTTGAAAGCAATATAATAACAAACTCTTGATAATAATTGGCTTTCAAATAAGCCATCTGATAACTAATAGTGGCATATGAAACTGAATGGGCTCGGTTAAAACCATAATCAGCAAATCTTACGATGTACTCATAAATATTTTTAGCTACTTCTTCTGAATGACCTTGTTTTAAACAAGATTCAACAAAATGCTTTTCTTCGTTTTTTAAAATTTGCAAATCTTTTTTCGAAATACCGCGTCTTAAAATATCCGCTTCTGCTAATGAATAACCGGCAAACTTATTAGCGATTTGCATAATTTGTTCCTGATATACGATTATTCCGTAAGTTGGTTTTAAAATATTTGCTAATTCGGGATGAAGATTTTCATAATTTTGACCTTTTTTTCTTTGTATATATAAATCAATATTGTCCATTGGGCCAGGTCTATATAAAGCTAGTAAAGCAATCAAATCTTCAAAATTTTCTGGTTGAAGTTTTTTTAAAACATTTTGCATACCAGCTGATTCTAATTGAAAAATACCATTAGTATCAGCTTTACGCAGTAATTCATAAGTCTTTGAATTATCAAAAGCAATCTTATTTAAATCGAAATTAGGATTGGTTTTTTTAACTAAATTGATGGTTTCCGCTATTATAGCTAAATTTTTAATTCCTAAAAAGTCAATTTTCATCAACCCTAATTGTTCTAAATCGCTTTGTTCCCATTGTGTTTTATAAAAGCTTTCAGTATCACTTTGAAGCGGTATAGTCTTAGTTAAATCGTTTTGAGTTAAAATAATTCCCGCAGCGTGAGTTCCAGTATGCCTTGGTAGTCCAACGATTTTTTCAGATGTTTTTAAAATAATTTGAATGTTTGGATCTTCTTCATCAGCATAACCACCATTAATAGAGTCAACTAAAATGTTTTGTTGAGAAGTAGTTAAGTTTAAGGTTCTTGCCACATCTCTAATTGATGATTTAAAAGCAAACCTATCAAAAGTAACGATTGCAGCAATATGTTCTTTTTTATATTTGTTGTAACAATAATTAATAACTTGGTCTCTTTTATTATCCGGAAAATCCATGTCGATATCTGGCATGGTTTTTCGTTCAGGATTTAGAAACCTTTCAAATAATAAGTTATATTTAATCGGGTCAATTTCAGTAATTCCAATTGAATATGCAACCAATGAACTGGCCGCCGAACCCCGACCAGGTCCAACGGTAATTCCTTCCTTTTTCGCATAATTTACGAAATCTTGAACAATTAAAAAGTAATCAGAAAAATCTAATCTCTCAATAACCGCCAATTCATATTTTAGGCGATCATAATAATTTTTTTCATCTTTCAAATTATTGATTTTTATTCTTCTTTTTAAACCTCTTAGACTTAAGTCTTTCAGATATTCGTTTTTATCTAAATTACTAGACTGATAGTAAGGCATTTCAAATAAAGGAAATTTTAGTTCGTAATTGATAGAGTCAGCCAGTTTTTTAGCATTGTCTAAAACAAATGAATAATCCGAAAAACGATACTTTAACTCATCGAGACTTTTAAAACTTAAGTCGCCTTCATTTAAGATAGGGTCTTCGCTATTACCAATTTTAACTAAAGTTTGAAAATAAAGTTTATCATCTTTATTTAAATAAGCAGTTCTTTGAAGTGGTAATAAAGTTACACCTTCTTCTATAGACATAGAAACCAAAGCTGGTATTACTTTAATTTCATATTCATAATTACTTAGTGATAAACCTACATAAAACTGTTTAAAAGATTTTTTAAAAAAACGTAAAACGCTTAAGCTTTCTTCAATATTATTGTTGAAAAGTTTTTTATCTAAAACCGAATCTTGCCCAGAAGAAATTATTATTAGACCTTCTTGAAAATCAATTAACTCATTAATTGTGATATTTCTATTTTCGGTTTGAATAATTTTAGAAATAGTAAGTAAATTTAAATAGCCTGATTGGTTTTTAATATATAATAAAAACCCTGATTCTTCCATCCCTAAATCTACTGAAACTTTCATGCCGTAAATAGGCTTAATTTGATGTTTTTTAGCGAGCATAAAAAACTTGTATAACCCATGCAAATTATTTTTATCAGCTAAAGCAATAAAATCATAATTTTCATTTTTACAAGTTTCAACTAATTTTTCTAGCTTAATTAAATTGTTTAACAAACTATATTCACTTTGAAGATAAAAAACGCTCATTATTTTCTTAAAATCTAGCAGCTTTAATTTAGAAAAAAAGGCCAAACGGCCTTTATTTATTTAACTAAAATTTTAAAAAGCTGCAAATCCCTTACCGAATTCTACACATTTTTCTTCGCCAGCATCATCAGGTGTTTCGTTAATAATTAGACCCTTATTTGTATATACTAAAGCTCCTAAGTCAACACATCTTTCGACCCAATCTGACATCCATTCACCTGAACCCCAGCCATATGAACCAAATAAAGCAACTTTTTTGTCTTCTAAATATTCTTCAACTTCTTCAAAAAACGGTTCAAACTCATCTTCCTCAAGCACTTCTGAACCCATTGACGGGCAACCAAAAGCAACTTTAGCAAAATCTTCTATTTCACTCGGCTCAACTTCACTAACTTCTCTTAAATCGACATCTAAATTAGAATCAGCTAATCCTTCGGCAATTTTTTCAGCCATGATTTCTGTATTTCCTGTTCCACTCCAATATACAACAAGTACTTTTTCCATAGATAAATTTCTCCTTTACTTTTTTATCTTTCTATCCATTACTTATTATATATAATAATGGCTTCTTTGTCAATTAAATAAAGACTGTTTTTTACGATTTTTATACTTTAAAACTAAATGTATTGCTACTGTTATTATTACAAATACTATTCCAGTTATTAATACTTTTAGATATTTAGATTGAAATAATGACTCAGTAATTATGATATTTGCCGTTTGGTAATTATTGTTGCCTCTATGATCGGTAACCAAATAACCTATTTCATAGTTTCCAGCTTTTAAACTATTAAAACCTTCATCAAAGATAACTAAATCAAAGTTTCCGCTATTATCGCCATAAGTTATTCCTTCTTTTAAATCGATTGTTGAACCTTTCTTATATACTTTATCATAGACATTTAAATATGGTTTTACATAATCATCAACGACAACTTTTAGTGTTGCATAACCGATATTTTTACTTGAATCTTCAATTGAAAATATTGCATTATAAAGGCCTATTTCACGATAATTAATATTATCAATAATTATAATATCCTCGATTGAAATATCATCATAATTATCGCCAAAATCATCAATTAAATAACTAAAATCAATTGGATTTTGATTTAATTCTAAAGTAATAACGTTTTGGTTTAGATAAACATATGGAGGTTCATTGTCTTCAACCAAAACCGTTATTACCTTAGTTGCTTCGTTATCAAACTCATCTTTAGCAATAATTGTTAAATCGTATTTCCCAACTGTCGTTAAATAATTAGAATCTATTTGAACTTCAGATGTAAGTTTTTTTGAATAGTTATCTTTTAAAGTGAAAAAATTAGTTTCGATTTCTTCAAACACTTCTAAAACAATTGTTAAAACATCGGTTATTATTTCTGGTGGTTCTAAATCTAGGACCCGTAATCTGGTTTCAAGTGAACTAATATTTTTTGATCTATCTTCTGCAGTTACCTTAATCACATATTCAGCTACAACATCAAGTTTGACCGTTTTAGGATAGGTAATAGTTAAATCAAAATAATCATCATAGTTGTCAGTTATTAAAAAATAATCTTGAAAAATTAGATTTGGACAATTAACTGGTATATTTAACTCTTTAATTTGAACAATAGTTGGTTTAATATTATCAACTACTTCAACTGTTAATTTTACTTCAACTGTTTGGTCAAAACTATTACTTAAATTATATAAAACTTGATATTTTCCGATTTTAGCAATATCAACATAACTTATAATAATTACATCATCTATAGTTAATATATCGACTGAATCGGAAACCTCGATAACTTGGGACAATAAAACACTATAATAATTTAAATCGTTGACACTTAATATTAAGGGGCCGTTGTTGATTTTTAAAATTGGTAATGATTTTTTTTCAACCTTTATATAATCAGTAATGCTAGTTTGATTTAAACTTTGATCGATAGCGGTAATTTTTATAAAATATGTTCCTGGCTTAGAATAATCAACCGCATCATCATCTAGTTTAATGATTAAAGATTTATCATAATTATCAGTAATTTTATAGTAATTAGAAATAACTATTTTTTCATTGATATCAATAATTACTTCGGCCTTTTTTTCAATAACTGGACAAATATCATCAATAACAGTTAAAAAGCCTGTCGCATGGCTAATGTTGTTGGACTTATCTCTTAATTCATAGTGAATTGGAAAAACCCCTAAATTTGCAGTCGACAAAGATGCTTGATTAATCACTTTAACAGTTAAATCTTCAGGCTTATTATAATTATCCTCATAGGTAAGGTTTTCTAATAAATTAGGCATTTTAGTTCCTACTGTTAAATTAAAATTGGGAACATTGATAAATGTTGGAGCAATATTGTCAACAATTTTAAAAACGATACTCCCTTTTGACTCAACATTATAAGTTGGGAACACCGCTTTAAAAACGTGGTAATATGTCGCAACATAATTGGTATTTATGACATTTAAATATCTAGTATCAACGCCGTCATATACCATGTAAAAATTAGGATCTTCGCAAATATTACCGCTATCATCAAATAAAGTAGCACTAGGGACCGATAAATAATTACTTAAATTGTCAAAAACGGGAATTTCTACTTCAGTTTTATTCCAAACAACATTAAAACCGAATGAAAAAGTTGTTAAGAAAAGTAAAAAAGACATTATATCGCCTCCTATATAATAGTAGTCTGAATGGCTTTTTTTACTTTATTTTAATTTCCACTTTTCAAAGTACAATTAATTGTATCTAAGAGATCTCTAGTGTTTTTAGCATACTTATAATATTTGAAATCCGATAAATATTGTGAAGCGTTTATAAAAAGAGCGTTAATTCCAAAAACACCGTTGTATTCAACTAAAACACCATTTTTGATACCATATAATAAATATTTATAATAAGATTCAGCCGTAGAGTTATATTTAACCGTTAAACAATCGATTAGTTTTTGAACTAATATCGTGTTAGGTTTATTTTTTTCATGATAAATAATATCTAAAATTTTAACACCATTACCAACTGAATCAAGCGTTAACAAATATAACAAAAAGCGCCTTTCATCTAGTAAAAACTTTTTATCCAGTTTTTTTAAGATAATATCATGTTTTCCTTGATTATAATATAAATGAAATTTTATATAATCTTTTTGTTTATCAGTATATTCCTCAAGCTTTTCAATTGTTCTAAACGCTTCATCAATTGAAACACTTCTTAAACTAGTCAATAACCACTCATATTTTAACTTACTTATTTTCTTATAATATCCAAAGCCAGAAAGTTCATTTATTAAGTCATTATATTCTTTAGCATAACCACTTACTCTATCTAGTTTTGCTACCGACATTAAAAATACCGCTTTAGACTCTAAGATAAGCAATTCATTGTTTCCTTTATAGTCTACATATTTTAATAACTTATATGCTAAAAAATATAAGCCATTAACAAATAATAATTTAGAAGCTAATAAAAATAAAATATCTCTTTCCAAATTATCAAGTTTTTCAAGTTCGTCTTCTAAGAAATAATAAATTTCTTCAGCTTTTGCGTATTCATGATTTGTCACATAATATCCAAGTAAAATTAAATTGTATTTCAAATCAACAGTACCTGAAAATATTCGGTATACGCCCTTATCTAATTCCCTTTCGAAAAATAATGACTCAACTAAATATGATAAAGTTTGTTGATAAACGTCTTGATCAAATTCTAATGTTTGATTAATATCAAGTCGTTTCTTTAACTTAGATAAAATTGGGTCTTTCGGTATAAGTTGCATATTTTCTGCCTTAGATAAGTAAGAATTACTACAAATGTTTTCCGACACCTCTTCTAAAGTCATATTTTTAGATCGTCTTTGTTGTTTAAGAATTGTTCCAATAGAGTTGTATTCAAAGTATTTTCTTTGTTTACCTTGTTCAATCGCACTCAAGATTTTTTCAAACCGTATGTTCATAGTTTCCTATCCTTTTCATAATGATATATTCATGATAGTACAATTTATTTGTTTTTCAAAATAAAAAATTGAAAAAAAAACACCATTTAGGTGTTTTAAAGTTACTTTTTTAAATTTTTTTGAAAATACGGACATTTTAATTTCAAAAGACAAACATCACATTTAGGATTTCTGGCGGTGCAATGATAACGTCCAAAAAATATCAATTGATGGTGAAGTAATCTTAAATTTTTATTTCCAAAATAATCAACTAATTTCATTTCAACTTGGAAAGGAGTATCACTTTCTAAAGCCAAACCAAGCCGTTTTGACACTCTTTCAACATGTGTATCAACTGCCAAAGCTTCAACATCAAAAGCATTTGATAAAACAACATTAGCTGTTTTTCTTCCTACCCCAGGAAGACTCTCTAAATCGCTTCTTTCGCTTGGTATTTTAGAATCGAACTTTTCATATAATATTTTACTTAAATTAATTATATTTTTTGTTTTATTTTTATACAAACCAATACTTTTAATGATATTTTCAACTTCATCTACAGTTGCGTTCATTAGTTTTTTAGGCGTCGGATATTTATTAAAGAGTTCTATTGTAACTTTATTAACAGAAATATCTGTGGTTTGAGCACTTAAAACTACTGCAATTAATAGTTCAAAATTATTTTTATAATTGAGTTCCGCTTTGGCATTTGGAAACATTTCATTTAAGACTTGCCTAAAATATGCTTGATTCATTTAATTGACCTATACAGTTTAGTTAATGTGTCTTTTGTGTCTTGATCTAAATCCTCAACCTGATAATCTTTTTTTAATTTTAGGTTTTTCTCAATAATATTAACTGAGATTTTTTTATTACCTTCCAATAAGGTATCAACTATTAAATTGACATCATCAATTTTATATCTAGATTCATTAAACCAATATCTAATTGTATCTAATTCATAAGAAGTAAGAACTCTGCCAAATAAATTTTCTAATCGGTTAATTAATTTTGAAATTTTTGTTTGGTCTTTTTCAAGTTTTATTTTATTAGCATCGTCTTTGATTAGTTCCTCTAATTTTAAAAATGTTGGTCTTAAGCTGATCTTTTCTCTTTCTTTACCATTTTTAATTTCTAATTCCATTTTAAAAAAACCTTTTTCAGCGAGACTAGTTAATATATTGGCGGTTTCATTATTGTCTAAATCTATCCTTTTAATAATTGCATTAATAGAAAAAGTTTTTCTTTTTTCTAAAACTGAAAATAAAGCGATTAAAACATTACATTCATTTAATGTCAAATTAAGTCTTTTATATTCAGACATAATAATCTTTTGAATATCTAATCCATATTCATCATAAATTCGTTTTAACATCTTTATATGTTCCTTTCTTCAAGGCTTCTTCAGCCGCTTTTTGTTCCGCTTCTTTTTTGGTTTTTCCTTTTCCTTTCCCAAGAATAATATCGCCATCTAAATAAACAACCGCTTCGAATTCCTTATCATGGGATGGACCTGATTCATTAACAATTTTATACGTTAAAGTCCTTTTTTCTAATTGAACAAATTCTTGAAGTGTTGATTTAAAATCTTTTATATCAAGAACGAAATTTAAATTTGGTAAAATTAAAATATTAAAAATCTTTCTAGTTGTTTTATATCCCTGATCTAGATAAAGAGCGCCAAATAATGCTTCGAATGAGTCAGCAATTATAGCTGGTGAAGCACCTTTGTTACTTTCTCCTTTTCCTAATCTTAAATAATTATGTAATTCACATTGGGTAGCATAATGAAATAATGCTTCTTCACAAACAGCTTGAGCTCTTTTTTTAGTCATTAATCCTTCATCGCCATCTTTATATTTGTGAAACAAGTATTCACTCATTAAAATTTCAATAACCGAATCTCCTAAAAACTCTAATCTCTCATTGTTTTTTTCATTATTTTCATAAGCATAAGAGGAATGAGTTAATGCTCTTTCGTATAATTTAAGATTACGTGTTTTAATTTTAATTGTTTTAAGTAATTCGCTGATTGGTTTTATTTCATTCATCATCATCACTTCTTTCTAGTGATGCTTTTATTAATGGCATTACCTCGGCCTTAATCATTTCCCTTGCTTGCCTAATAGCATTAAAAAAAGCAACCCTATTTGATGATCCGTGGGCTTTAATTAATAAACCATCGACTCCAAGTAAAATAGCTCCACCCACATTGGCAGGATCAGAAGTGTTTTTTATTTTCTTAAAAGCCTTTTTCATTAATAATGCTCCCATTTTATTTTTAAATGAAGATTGAACTTCATTTTTTATAGCATTCATAAAGGCAGTGGCCATGCCTTCTAAAGATTTTAGGAAAATGTTTCCAGTAAAACCATCAGCTAAAATTATATCAACCTCAGAATTAAATACTTCTTTAGGTTCGATGTTACCTATAAAATTAATTTGGCTATTTTCATTTAAAAGATTGTAGGTCTCGATATCAATTTGTCTGCCTTTACCTTCTTCAGAACCAATATTTAATAAGCCAACTTTGGGATGATTGATTTTTAAATAATTGGTTGCTATTATGTTAGCGCCGATTGCAAAGTCTAGCAAATGCTGAGGTTTTAAATCAACGTTAGCGCCTGCATCTAATAAAATTCTAACGCGTCCATCAAAAGATGGCAAAATAGGTGTCAAAGCAATTCTTTTCATTCCACTAATTCTTTTTAAAACGAAATGCCCACCAATTACTAAACCTTGAGTAGGACCGGCACTAACTACTGCCGCAGCTTCTTGGTCTTTAACTGCTTTCATAGCTAAAAACATTGAAGCTTCGCGATTTTGTCGAAAAGCTTTAACCGGATCTTCTTCATCCATACTTAAATATTTATCTGTGTGGATTATTTTTAGTCTTTCGTGGCCATCTGTCCATTGAGTAATTTGGGCTTGATCACCATATAAAAGCACTTCTATATCTTTAAATTGATTTAAAGCCTCTAAAGTGCCTAAGACAATTTCTTTTGGTGCATGGTCTCCACCCATGGCATCGATTGCGATTTTAATCATATTTTTCAATTCCCTTCATTAAAATTATAACATATTATTCTCTTTGATTTTTTTCAAGAGAATATAATTTTGAGGATTAGTTTTATAATTTGGATCTTTTAAAATCTTAATAGCCTCATTTTTGGCATCTAACATTAAATCATAATCTTGTTCAAAATCAAGAAAAGTTGCTTTAAATGCTCCACTTTGCTTTAGCCCTAGAAATTCACCTGGTCCTCTAGTTTTTAAATCATATTTACTTAATAAAAAGCCATCATTTATTTTAGTTAATAACTCTAGTCTTTCAAAATCTTGCTTTTCACTTACTAAGTAACAAATTGATTCTAAATTATTTCTTCCGATTCTTCCCCGTAATTGATGTAGTTGTGCTAATCCGAAATTTTCAGCTCCTAAAATTATCATTAAAGTCGCGTTTTTAACATCCATGCCGACTTCTATCATCGTAGTCGATAGCAAAATCGCTCCCGGTGTATTTACAAATTGTGTAATATTTCTTTCGTTTTCTTGACTATCTTTTTTTCCATGTACAACAAATAAAGGCGTGTTAAATTTTGATATTAACCATTTTTCTGCTTCCTCAATATTAGTTTTTAATTGTGACTTAATAGCGGGAACGACAACAAAAACTTGTTCTTTTTGATTAATGGTGTTAGTTATTTGATTTTCAATAACCGATAAATTATCATCTTCAAGATAAATAGTTTTAACTAATTGTTGGTGAGGTTTACTTCTAATAGTTGATATTTCAAGATTATTAAATAAAAGTTTGGCCATGGTCCGTGGAATTGGGGTAGCTGTCAAATAAATAGTGTTAGCATTTAATCCTTTTAAAAATAACTCGTTTCTAATTTCAACCCCAAATTTATGTTGCTCATCAATAATTTGTAACCCTAAATCATGATAATAAATATCTTTGCTTGCAACTGAATGAGTACCAATTAATAGTTGGATTTCTCCTGACTTTAATTTGTTTTTGATTTCTGATTTATTTTTTGATTTACTCGTTAATAATTCGATTTTTATATCTGGTAGCAAATTAGAAAAATTTAAGAAGTGTTGCTGCGCTAATATTTCAGTTGGTGCCATAATTACAGCTTGCTTGCCCGCGCTAATTGCCCCTATGGCTCCTAGCAAGGCAACAACCGTTTTACCGCTTCCAACGTCTCCTTGAATTAATCTTTGTACACGATAATTCCTTTTAAAATCTCTAAAGATATCATTTACAACATTCTTTTGATCCGTAGTCAACTCAAATGGTAAGGCTAGAATAACTTTTTTTACAAAATCTAAATCATAGTTTAAAGGATCTTTTGAAACCTTCGTTGGAGAATTTAAAAGGATTGTTGTATGTAGTTGGATTGCTTCTTCGTATTTGAAAGTTTCATTAGCTCGTTTGATATCAGCTTCAGACTTGGGAAAATGAGCTAAATAAAGTGCATCTTTTTTATTTAATAACTGCTTTTTGGTTAATATTTCTTGGGGAATAAGGTCTACAATTAGAATGTCGTTTTGAAGAAAAACGTTAAAAATTGCTTTACTAATAATATAATTTGAAATATCAGGTAAATTATATAATGGTGATAAAGTTTTTTTATTAAGATTAGTTGAAATATAACTGGCATTTATTTCGTTTTTATACAAATTATATTTACCTTTGATTAATAGTTTCTGATCAACTTTTAAAAATTTATTAAGATATTCTCGATTGAATACTAAAACATTTATCCTAAAAATATCATTTTTAACGACTAATTTAATTAGATGTGTTTTAGATTGTTGAAACACATTAAAACTGATGATTTCGGCAATTAATGTTACATCATCATTATGTTTTAATTCGTTGAAATTTTTTATTTCAAAGTTTTCATATTTTTTAGGTATATAGTTAATAAGATCTTGAACATTCCATATTCCGTACTGTCTTAAATTCCAAGCTGTTTTTTTACCAATACCTTTGATATCTTCTAATCTCATTTATAAATCTAAACGTAAGTCTAATAAGGCTAAAGCAATAATTGCTTCTAAAACCACTTGAGCCCTTTTTTGATAAAAAGCATCGTGTCTACCGCTTATTGAAAGGGGCAACTGAACTTTTTTTTCAAAATTATAAGTGGTTTGTTCTTTTCTTATACTTGAAGCAGGCCTCATATCAACATTAATAAGCAAGGTATTTCCGTTTGTAAGGCCGCCGTTAAAACCACCTGAGTGGTTTGTTTTTGTTTTTCCAAATTCATTAACATAAACATCATTATAAGTACTTCCTAATAAATTGTCTGTTATAAAATCATCACCAAACAATACCCCTTTAACGCCAGGTACGACAAATAAAAAAGCAGCGATTTTCGAAGTTGCTTTATTAAATAAAGGCTTACCTAGGCCCAATTCAACATTTTCAATAGTGATTTTGATTCTTGCTCCAGCACTATCTTCTAATTGTTTTATTTGATTTAAATATTCTTCCTTATTCTTTAAGTTTTCTAATCCGGTTATATGGGTGATTTCGCTTTTAAATTTGTAAGGTAAACACATTTTAGCAATCGCGCCTGCTGCTACTAATAATAAAGTCATCCTACCGGAAAAAATTCCGCTGCCAGAAAATGTTTTCTTATATTTAATTAAAGATATAAAATCAGTATGACCAGGTCTAGGATGATTGATAAAATCATCATACTCCTGTTTATTATATAATTTATTTTTAAAACTAATTGTTAGCAAATCTCCGTCTGTTTTCCCATCAGTAATTCCTGAGATAATTTTATATTCATCTTTTTCAATCCTACTTGACTCATATTTTTCAGTTGGTCTTCTCCTGGCTAATTCATTTTCAAAAAAATCAAAATTAAAAACAATTCCACTCGGAATTCCATTTAATGATATGCTCATTTCATTACTATGAGATAAACCCGTTATATTAATTTTTATCTTATTATTATAGTAATTTATCATAGTTAGTTTTTACTTTTTCTACGGTTGATTTTGTAACACTTAATTGAAAAGCAAACCATAATTTAAATGATTCTAAGGCTTGAACTATCAACATATGTAAACCGTTTGAACCAGCTTTAGCATCTTCTAACAACAATGATTTCTCAGGATTATAAATCATATCAAGAGCATAATTGGCTTGTTTTGCAATATCTTTTTTAATAATTCTTTCATTTACATTTGGATACATACCAACTGGAGTTGCATTTATTATAATATCGATATTTTCTTTTTCGAGTTCATCATAATTGATGATAGGAAAATTAAGCTTTTTGTTAGTTGCGTCTCTAGATACAAATTTGGTAGAAACTTTTTTCTCATTTAAAATGTAACCAGCGGTCTTAGCTGTAGAACCGGTACCTAAAATATGAATTGTATGATTTGTTAGATCAAATGGTATTTCATTTATACTAAATTTTAAGCCATAGTAATCAGTATTATCACCATAAATTTTACCTCTTTTAACATAAAGAGTATTCACTGAACCTGTCAAATATGAAATAGGCGTCAAATAATCGCAGTATTTGATAATAGAATTTTTATATGGCATAGTAACATTAAAACCTAAATATTCACCGTTTTTTAACATTTTAAGATAAGGTTTCACATCATTTAGTTCTTCAATTTCAATTAATTCATAACTATATGAACGTTTACTAAGATTAGAAATTACATTATGAATTAATGGCGATTTTGAATGTGTTAAATTTTTCCCTAATAAGCCACACTTATGAGTTATTTTTTCACGTTGCACAATTTTGCTAATTGATAAAACCGTGTTAAAAAACTTCCGATAATAAATACCATTTTCTTTGACATTTCTTAATTTTCTCATGTTTTGATTTAGTAATTCTAATTCTCGTCTAGGATTATAAACAGATAGTTTGCGTGTCTTTTTATATAGACCAAGATTTCTTGAGACTTCAAGTCTTTGTTCAAACAGTTTAATCATTTTATGATCAATTTGATCAATTTTTTTACGAGCTATTGTTAAATAATCAGTCATTTAATTTACCTCCTAAATCAATAAAGTTTCGAAAAAATTGCGGATGTGATTTTTCTATATAATTACAGTTTTTAATTAGAATTGGACGATCAAAAAAATTAGCTAAACTTATCGAAGCCATGATAATCCGATGATCATTATAAGCATCAAATTGGTAATCATAATGTTTAATTGGACCGCTAATAGTTAACTCGTTACCAAATATTTTCACATAACCAACCCGACGAACATTCATAAAAACCGCCTCTAGGCGATTAGATTCTTTAAATCGTAAATTTAATATTCCCTTAAACCTTGAAATTCCATCGGTCAATAAAGCAATTACACTACAAATCGGAATAATATCAATATTATTTGTAAAATCATATTCAAATGGCTTAATAATTTCTTTATTAATTATTTGCAAAGCTCCGTCGTTATAAGCAGTTTTAACATTGGCTAGTTCTAAAATATCGACTATTTTCGCATCTGATTGTAGTGATTTTTGAGGATCTATTAATCCTTCTACTATTATATTTGAATCCTTTCTTAGGCCCATAATTAAGTAGTTGGCTGCCAATGAATAATCGCCTTCTACATCGTAATCAAAGGCTTTATATTTTTGGTTGCCGGTAATAAAAATCAAGTTGTTTTTAATACTCATTTTAATCCCTATACTTTTTAAAAAATCATATGTCATCTTTAAATAACCATAAGATGCAATATCACCAGTTAATTCAATTTTAGAATTACCTTTTAGTAGTGGTAATAAAAATAATAATCCACTTACTACTTGACTTGTTAGTTTGGGAGAAATTTTATAATGTCCGGCTTTTATTATCCCGCTAATTTCATAAATATCTTTTTCTACTTCTTGATAATTTAAAAATTCAAGATTTTCAAAAAGAGGTCTTGAAAGCAAATCACTATGGCCTGTTATACTTATTCTGCCAAATTTATAAACTAAGATAGGAATCATAAAGCGCCAAATAGTAGCTGAACTCCCAGCATTAAAAATCGGTTTTGTATCATTAAAAGTGTTGCCATTTATCACAACTTTATCATTGATAATATTTATATTTATACCGGCATCTTTCAAAAATTTAATGGCATATTTAGTATCAGCAGAATCCAACAAATTAGATATTGTAGATTTTCCTTCTGCTAAACTTGCTGCAACCAAAGCTCTTAATGAAAGTGATTTAGAACCAGGCATTGTGACACGGCCATTTAGTGGTCGTGGCTCAACTAGCAATTTCATCTAAGTTTTCCCAAGTAATCTTTAAAATTACTGGAGTGGCAATTTTTTCTAACAATACCAGATTTATTCCGCCGATGTCAGACTTTTTATCTTGTTTTAAAAAACCTTTATATTTTTCATATGGAATAATTTTTTCAATTATTTTAGCTTTAAAAAGATGTTTTTCAACACGATCTTTTAAGCCTGGTTGGGTGATTTTTAGTCTTTCCCCTATTTCTAAAGATTTTAAAAGTCCATGAGCAACCGCTTCACCATGGCTAATGTTAAAATTAGATTCAGATTCAATTGCATGACCATAGGTATGACCAAAATTAAGAACATGTCTAACATTTTGATCGTAGTAATCCTTAAGTACAAATTTTCTTTTAATCATAATTGCTTTTTTAATCAGTTTTTGAGTTATTTCAATATTTGGATTTTTTTCTAAGTACTCATATAGTTTTAAATCGCCTATTAAAGCGGTTTTTACTATTTCGCCCATAGCATTTAATATTTGTCTTTCTGGCAGTTTTTCAAGCCATTCATGACTAATTAAGACCATTACCGGATCATAAAATGAACCAACTTGGTTTTTATAACTGGAATAATTGATTCCGTTTTTACCACCTACTGAACTATCAATTTGAGCTATTAAACTCGTAGGAATGGAAATAAAACGCACGCCACGATAAATGGTCGCTGCTACAAATCCAGTTAAATCGGTTATCATACCGCCACCAAATGCAACTATTAAATCAGTTTTATTTAAATGCTTTTCAATTAAATCAGTTAATAGTTTTAAATAAGAGTCCGTGTTTTTATTTGAATCTCCAGCCGGAACAACCAGCCAAACAATTTCTCTTTTAGTCAGTTCTTCAAAATTTGCCTTAAATAAGCCATATACTGTTGAATCAGTTATAACAAATACTTTATTATGATTATTAAATTTGTCAAAATATTGATCTAATTCTTTGATTTTATCAACAAATAAAATAGCATAATTTCCCATTTCAATTTTACTCATAGTTTTTTCACCATCTCCTCATATTCATCAAAATTTATTGCTTGTTTTCCATCACTAAGAGCTTTTTCTGGTATTTCAGCTATTTCTATCATCGCACCATCAGCCCCAACTACTTTACTGGCCATAACTAATGGTACAACCATCTCAGATCGGCCAGTACCGTGTGAAGGGTCAACAAAAATAGGTAAATGAGATAATTTCTTAACCGCTAAAACAGCACTAATATCTAAAGTGTTTCTAGTATAGGTTTCAAATGTTCTTATCCCTCTTTCACATAAGATTACTTCTTTATTTCCTGCTGATAGTAAATATTCAGCTGCATATAACCATTCATAAATCGTTGCATCAGGTCCTCGCTTTAATAAAATTGGTTTTCTAATCTTACCTAACTTTTTAAGCATTTCATAATTATTCATATTTCTGGCACCAACTTGAATAATATCAACATATTTTAAATAATCTTCTAAATGGCTTAAATCCGTTAATTCACTTATTGTTACAAGATTATATTTTTGTCCAATTTTATATAAATCGATTAAAGCTTTTGTGCCTAATCCTTGAAAGCTATAGGGCGATGTTCTAAGTTTAAAGGCGCCACCCCTTAAAATCTTGCCACCATTTTTAGAAATTAATGAACCAATTTTATCTAGTGAATCATAATCTTCAATAGAACACGGCCCAGCAATTAAAACAAAAGAGCCATCACCGATAGTTACGTCTTTGATTTTGATGGTAGTTTTGAAATTTGATTCAGTTTTTAAAACTTTTAAATTTTCCATATTTTCACAATTAAGGGCCCTTAGTTTGGGCCCTTATTTCATATTTTTAATTAGTTATTTTTTTTGTTCGTTTAAGGTCCTTAATTGATCTCTGATTTCGGTTAATAGTTGAATATCTTCTGGCACAACTGGTTCAGGCTCTGGTTCTGGTTCTTCTTCTGGTTGATTTTGAGCTAATAATTCCGCTTTCTTTTCAGCAGCGCGTTTCATACTTCCTTGAATTATTACAACAATAAATAAATAAATGAAAAACGCGATAATTAGAAAATCAATAATTGTTTGTAGAAACTCTCCATAATAAAGAATCGCACCAACAGGTTCTAAACCGGCAATTACATTTGGATCGGTTGGTGAATTTCCGCGAATTACCAAATATAACCCCTCAACACCTTTACCCCCGAAAATTGCGGCTATTAGTGGCATAATAATATGATTAACTAAAGATGAAACAATTTTTCCAAATGCTCCTCCTATTACTACCCCGACTGCAAGATCTAAAACATTGCCTCTTGAAATAAATTTTTTAAATCCTTGAAAGAATCCTTCTTTGTTTTTCTTTTTCATATTTTTCTTCCTTTTCTTTTTTTAATATGATTATCATATTGTATTAATATTTTACTACAAAAAATGTTATTTTGCATTAATTTTATTTATGATATGGTGAATTATTATTGATTGATTCAGCACGATAAATTTGTTCAACTAAAATTAATCTAAATAGTTCGTGCGGAAAGGTCATTTTTGAAAAACTAATTTTCTGATTTGCTATTTTTTTCACTTCTTCTGAAAACCCCTTTGAGCCACCGATTAAAAAAACAATTTGCGAAGTTTTATTTTTTATATCAGCTAATAACCTAGCAAATTCTATGCTATTGATTGTTTTTGAACTTACATCTAATAAAATTACATAATCATCAAATTTAAGAGATTTTAAAATTAATTTTCCTTCTTCTGTTGGGTTAGATTGTTTTAATTCGATTATTTCTAATTTAGAAATTTGTTTTTGATAAAACTGTATTCCCTCATTTACAAATTTCTTTTTATTTTTACCTATCGCGATTATTTTCATATTTCTATCGTCTCTGAACTTTCTTGCGAGGTGTAAACTAAATTAATTTTAAAGGGATTATCAAGATTTTTAACAATTGCTTTTTCAATTTTTTCGATTTTATTACAATCTTCTGATATGTGGTGTAAAGCCCAAATCGCAAAATGATTTTTATCGACAACTTTATTAACTATTTTAGCGGCTTGATCATTAGATAAATGTCCCTTTTCACTAAGAATTCGCATTTTTAAAGAATGAGTTCTTCTTGGTGAGTGCATGAGCATATGTTCATCGTGATTAGATTCTAAAATATATAAATTAGCATTTCTAATTAAATCATAATAAGATTCATGTAAATAGCCTGTATCTGTTACTAAAACAATTTTTTTATCATCAATATAAAAAATATAACCAACCGGTTCATAAGCATCATGACTCATCATCATTGGATAAAATGTAATGTCTTTTACATTATAATTTTGATCAGCTTTAACAAATTCAAAATTCTTAATTAAATCTTTGATTTCGTCATTTAATCCATCTAATGTTCCTTTAGTTAAAAATATTTTTATTTCAGGGTGCTTTTCAATGATTAGTTTTAAACCTTTTGTGTGATCAGAGTGTTCATGAGTTAAAAAAAGAAAATCAATTTTTTCTAAAGTTAAATCAATTTCGCTTAGTTTTTCAACTGTTTTACGATATGATAGCCCAACATCAATTAATATGTTATAATTGGTTGTTCTTAAAGCAATTAGATTTCCTTTTGAACCGCTTGCTAAAATGTCTACTTTCATTAAATCACCTATTTAATTTTATCATACTTCGGCATTTTATGCTTGTCAAACAATCATATAATATTATATAATATAATATTGTTGCAAATGTTTCTAAAAAATGGTATATTTATATTGCTGTATATTAAAAAAGAGGAGTGAACATCTTATGATTTCAAAGAAAATTATTAAAATAATTACTATAATTGCACTAGTTTTTACAGTTGCATTAGGACTAGCTGCTTGTGGTAATTCAGAAAAAGTTCCAATGGCTAACATTGGTAAAGACGTTTATGCAACTGCTGGTGACTTTAATGTTACCGAAGCTGATTTATATGATGGTTTTAGAATAAATGCTAATTTAAAAGGATCAGCTACATTAAATGAACTAATCAACCGTGTTGCTTTAGCTGATTATATCGCTAAAGTAGATTTAAATAACGAAAAACATCAAACATATTTTGATGAATTAGTTAATAAAGCAATCTATAGTGCAACCGATACAGAAAAATTAATTAAAAATTATAAAGATAATGATGATTTAAAATTAATGGCTGTTGAAAAATTTGCTGACACTGTTTATAATTATAATCCTACAGTTAACATTAGTGCTCTTGTAGCTGAATTAAATGGAAATACTACCTTTTCAGATTATAAAAATGTTGATATTAAAGATTATTTTATTATTGATTTAGCAAAATGGGTTTTAGCTACTGAAAAATTATTAGTTGATATAGCTGATAAAGACCACTCAGCTTATGTAACTGAAGCAGAAATCTTATCAGATTATAAAAATAACATTAAAGGACATTATGATGTTGAATTTTTCCAAGTTGTATTTTTAAATCAATCTGAACTTACTAAAGCTTTAATTCAATTATCTTTAAAAATTATTTCTAACGGTTCTTGGTATAAAGTTCCGGATATTAGATTAGGTAATGATGATGAAAATTTTGTTGATATCGACCATCCTGGCTATGCTCATGTTAAATCTTTATTATCTACTTTAAAAATTGATGCGGCTTTAGATGAAAATGGCCAAAGAAACATTAGCGCATATGATTTTGAAAGATATGTTAAAGGATATTCTATTAATACATCAAGAACTTATGGTTCTCCAGATGTTGCCTTAATTCCAGGGGAAATACTTGAACAAATGGTTGCTTTATATAATCTATTTGAAGATGAGGCAGATCAATTAAAAGTTATCGATGGTGTAATCGTTGATGCAACAAATAATCCTGTTGATTTAACTAGTAAATATGATGATTTTACTAACACATCTTTAAGAAGTAATATTTATTCTACTTTAAAATTACCAACTGAAGATGCACCAAACAACAAGCAATATTCGCAAAAAGGCTATGATTTTGATGATTTCACTTTTTTATTCTTTAAAATTAGCGAAGACTCTGCTAAGGATGAAGATGTTTTAAATGAAGATCAAAAAGAATTTTTAGATAATGAAAAAGTAACTGCACTAAAAGCAGAAATTAAAGAAAAACTAGAAAAAGCCGCTTTAACCGCCACCTATATTACTGAAAAATATAATGAGTTAATGAAAGAATTAACAATTCAAATTTATGATCCAATTCTAAAAGCATACTATGAATTTAATTTTACTGCTGTTGGAAATAAAAAATATTTAAATAATGAGACAATTGCTTCAGTTGGTGATACACATATTACGGTAGCAGATTTTTATAACTTAATGGAATCTCGCTATGGTGTTAGTTATAGCAATAATTTATTATTAACTAAAATTTTAACTGAAAAATACGAAAAACAAATTACTAGTAAAGATCGTGATGAGTTTGAAAAACAATACCGCGATATGATGAACTACTTTGTACAAGGTGGTTACCAATGGTATGGTTTCCCTGCTTCTATTGGTCGTGACCAATTCTTATTATTAGCTTTAAATGCACGCAATCAAAAAGAAGCAATTTATAGCGGCTATCTAGTACCTAAATTATATGAATTATTTAATGAAGACTACGAAGAGCATTTTGCTAACGTATATGAAAAACTAGCTGATTTTGCTAAACTTCAACACGATAATTATTTAGGCATTAAAGTTTCTCATCTATTAGTATTTGTTGACTTTAATCACGATGGAACACCAGACAATCCAGCTGAACTACCTGAAAACGTCGATAAAGTCGCCTTAACAGAAAGCATTAAAAATTTAATAGCGCTAATTAATGATATGGTAATTCAAGATTCAATTTCCACTTCAAAAGAAGCTAAGCTTAAGAAAATTGTTGATAATTTTAATAAAGCAACTCGTTTTGATAGTTTAGATTCAGACGACACTGAATTTTATTATGCTGATTATCGTAAATTGGGTATTAAACTAAAATACGAAGATTTATCTGGCACTATAACTAATACTTCAAATGCAATTACTTCTGAAACTAGATATGATGCTGTTTTCTATAATCGCGCAATCGCTATTTATGATATCGTTAAAGACAATCACTCTGATTTATTCCCATATGTTGATTTAATGGATCACGCTACTGCCGTTACCGATGAAGATATTACAAGTATTGAATCATCATTCGGTTGGCATTTAATCGTTGCTAGAGCTGTTGAAAAAGTTACTAGCGCTAAACTAAGTGAAGCAAACGGAACTTCAAAAATCGAAGTCGATGGTGTAGCATTAAACGGAAAAAATGATAACGACTATGTTAACGCAACTCAAATTCAAATTTATATGAAAGAATTGATTAGTGGTTATGATGTAGAAATCAAAGCTAAATCTGCCTTAGAAATGCAATTTAGCCCAGTTCTAGACTTATATAATTCAACTAATATGTATAATTATATTAATTTTACTAAACTTTTAAACAGTAATGTTAGCTATACAAAAGCTAGTGGAATGACGCAATTTAACACTTTAATTGAAATTAATGGTCGTCAATTTTACCAATATGTAAAAAGCGATGAACAACAAAATGCTCTTTACGAAGACTGGTTTAATGTCTTTAAATAAAAATTTATAATAATAATAAAGGGACTGCCTCTTAGGCAATCCCTTTTTTTATTTGGTAAGTTTATGTTTATAAAATCTCGTTTTATCGATTACCGCTATATTAGTTGTAAAATCATTTTCTTTAGTAAGTTTAATTTCATTTTCTAAAACACTAAATTTACTATCAATTGTATCAAAAAACCACAGCGCTAACGCTTCTGCTATTTGTGGCTTTTTAGGTGAACCGAAGTTTAGTTGCCCATGATGACTAACAATCATATGTTCTAATAACAACACTTCTTCAAAATCTTGATAACCTAACTCTTTAGCAACATCAAAAATTTCAATTGTTTGCATCACAATATGACCAATTAATAAACCTTCTTTAGTATATTCACCATCTACACCGGTCATTTCTTTAATTTTAGAAATGTCATGTAAAATAATCCCACCATTTAACAAATCCTTATTTAAAAACGGATATATATCTACAAACCGATCAACCATTTTAAGCATTGTATATGTGTGGTGTGCCAATCCACCTATATAAGCGTGATGAAATTTAGTCGCCGCTGGGTGAAGATAAAAATCTGCTTTATAACGTAAATAAATTTGATTAGTAATATCTTTAATAACTTGATTATCAATATTTTCAATAGTTTTTTCGATTAAATTTCGAGCCCTTACTGGATCTATTGGTGAAAAATCATAGAAAATTTGATAAAGGCTAACTAAATCGACTTCATCAGCCAATTTTTCAATTGGTATATAAGAAACTAAATTATTAATAATAATATTTTCTTTATTAACTTTATATTCCGGTTTTACTAAAAAACGATAAATTTGACCGACCAAGACTTCATATGTCAAATCAGGATTAAGTTTAATATTTAAAAGTGTTTTATCTTCTACTTCAATATTAATATTATAAAAATCCGCCCCTTGATTAACATTAATAACTTTCCCTATTACATAAAATTGTTCCATTTAAACCTCCATATTATTAAGATAAACAATGATACTCTCATACTTGTTTTCAAGTTGTCCACTAATTATTTCGGCAATTAGCTTGTCTTGAACTTTTTTTAACCAAGCTCCAGCTTTTTTATTTTTAATTTTGATAATTTCTTCTGCTGTAATCGCTAAATCTAAGACCGATTTAATCGGCATTTTTTTATATAGTTCATTAACCTCATCTTGGGTTTGTGTTGTCCTATTTAATAATAAATTAATATGATTAGCCATTGAAGAAATATTAATGCCATAGTTATATAATTCAAATGAGCTAATTTTAGTTGTAAGATTAGCTAATTCCACAACCTTTTGATAATAATTTAAATATTTATTAGAAAAGCGCCAATAATTTGGCACTGAACCATTTAAAGTAAAAGCTAAACAAAAAAATCTATCGGTTTTTAAAGCTAAATCATTTTTAACCAGATATTTGATTCCATCTGATAATCCCGGTAAAACCTCATCAACTTGGCAATTTAAAATATATTTCAAAGCTTTAATTTGATGTTTTTCATTTAATAATTTAGTAATTTCATTTAGAACTCTTTCAAAAGCGATTTCATAAATACTAAAACGATTTTCTTTAATTGAATTTAAAGTTTCTTCCTCAATTTCAAAACCCAATTTAGAAACAAAATAAAAAGCTCTTAAAATTCTTAAAGCATCTTCTTTAAACCTAATATTAGGGTCACCGATTGCTTTAATAATTTTATAATCGAGGTCCTTTTTCCCGCCAACAAAATCTAAAAGATTAAATTCACTATCCATTAATAGCCCATTTATTGTGAAATCTCGTCTTTTTACATCAACATCTGCTTTATCAGTAAAAACAATCCGGTTGGGATGTCTGCTATCTAAATAATCAAAATCTTCTCTAAAGGTAGTAACCTCATATTCTTTACTAGCCATAAAAACTGTAACAGTTCCAAATTTTAAACCGGTAGGTTTTGTTTTATGAAATAACTTTTCAACTTCCCACGGCTTAGCACTAGTAGTAATATCGATATCATTAAATGGCATTTTTAAAAAATAGTCCCTAACAACTCCACCAACAAGATAGGCTTCAAAGCCTGCCTTTTTTAAAATAGCAATTATTTTAAGAGCATCTTTCATATTACCACCACATCTAATTATATCATAAATATTGTGATATAATAAATAAGAGGTTATATAAATGAAATATTTAAAAGCACGAATATACAATGAAGAAATCATTAAAAAATCTCGTTTTATTACGGTTTTATTGCCGTTTACTATCCAAACTGAGATTCCTTCTTTACTTGAAGAAATTAAAAAAGAATATCCAAGGGCTACCCACTATTGTACTGCTGCCATTTGGGGAGACAATGGTGAATATAGCAGCTCTAATGATGATGGGGAACCTAGTGGTACAGCCGGTATCCCCATGCTTGAATCTTTAAAAGCAAGTGGAGCAACCCAACTTTATGCTATTATCATTCGCTATTATGGCGGTATAAAATTAGGAGCTTCTGGTTTAATAAGAGCCTATCGTTCTGGGGTAACAAAAGCTTTAAAACTGGCATCTTTTTATAAAATAATAAATTTATCTAAATTTAAAATAACTTTTGATTATGATAAAACCAATGAAATCAATTATTTATTAAATGAAGAAATAATTATTGATAAAAAGTTTTTAGATAAAGTGTATTATGAAATTGCTTTAAAAGATGAAAATAAAATTAAGAAATTAAATCGTTACCTAATTAATTATGAAAACCTTGGAATTCATCAAGTAATAATATAAAAAGTTTGACCGGAGTCAAACTTTTTTTAATATCTAAATATTTTTATAATTTGCTTAATTCCATTAAAAATCAAAATCAATGAAACTAAAATTCCTAATAATAAAATAATTTTAAACTGATTAATAATTACTAAAACTCCAATTGCGATGAGCATTACACTTATGATAATTGGAATAATTTTTTGGGTATTTCTTGCCGGCAAATTCGATAAGTTTTTTATTCCTTCAATTATTGCCCAAAAGCCAATTAGAAATGCGATATAACCAAGGGCTTCATGGGGCTGAATTATAAAGACTACCCCTAAGAAAACTCTTAGTGCCCCAAAAATTAAATTTAATGGTATCTTACTTTTGGTATAAGAGATAATCATCATTATTCCAGCGATTAAAAAATAAATTCCGAAAAATGTCCCAATCGCCCACAAAACTAATGCCAGATCAATTAAACTTAAGATTAATGTAATAATACCCGCTATAATAGATAGTGATCCCAATACAATATCATTTATATTTTTTTGTTTATTTTGTCTAATGGAAGCCACTTTATCAATCCTTTAACTCTTTTTTAATAATCATTTCTTTAGATTTCATTAAACGAACTGTGTTGCTTCTTTCATCATCATCAAGCTTCATTTGAATTCGTTTTATATTTGCTTCAAGTTCTGGTAACATCACGTATTCGATTGCGTTAACTCGTCTTCTAGTTTTTTCAATTTCTTTTGCTAACATATCGGTTTTTTTATCTAGTTCAGCCAATTTTATAATTAAAGGTAATAATTTACCAAATTCTAAAACTGTTTCATCTAATAGGGCCGGAGAATTTATTAGACTGTAATTCAATCTAATTTTTGAAGCATTTTCTTTCATTAAAATCATTGGTGTTTCCAAGTTCATAATCGAATCGACTCTTAATTTTAAATCGACTTGTTGACTTGGAACACTCAAATACTCATACATTTGATCGATTGAACAATGGATTTGTGAGTCATTATATTTTTTCATGACTAAAGAAAGCTTTTCTTCAACTTCTTGTCGCAAAGCCATGTTACTTTTAATAACTTCCATGAAATGACGAATCATTTCATCTTGTTTATCTTTTAATAACTTATGACCACGAGTAGTTGTTGCTAAGCGGTTTTTTAGTTTTATTAATTCCATTCTGGTTGGATTAATTTGACCTCTAGCCATGATACTCCTTTTTATTAATAATATTTATCAATTAGTTTTAAATTAATTCTTTTTAATTCTGATTTAGGTAAGATTCTTAATAATTCCCAACCTAAGTCTAAAGTTTCTTCGATACTTCGGTTAGTTTCATAACCTTGTGAAACATATCTTCTTTCAAATTGATCAGCAAAATCAGCGTATAGTTTATCTAATTCAGATAATGCCGAATCACCTAAAATAGTTGATAGTTCTTTTGCGTCTTTACCTCTTGCATAAGCAGCAAATAGTTGATTCATTGTATCAGCATGGTCTTCTCTAGTTTTATCTTCGCCAATTCCTTTGTCTTTTAACCTTGATAAGGATGGTAAAACATCGATTGGAGGAGTTAAGCCTTTTTGATATAAGTCTCTTCCTAAAATGATTTGACCTTCAGTAATATAGCCGGTTAAGTCGGGAATTGGGTGGGTTTTATCATCTTCTGGCATTGTTAAAATAGGAATTTGCGTAATGGAACCTCTAGAACCTTTAATTCTTCCAGCTCTTTCATATAAACTGGCTAAATCAGTATACATATAACCAGGATAGCCGCGACGTCCTGGAACTTCTTTACGTGCTGCCGAAACTTCTCTTAAGGCTTCAGCATAATTAGTAAGGTCAGTTAAGATAACCAAAACATGCATGTTTAATTCATATGCTAAGTATTCAGCAGTTGTAATCGCCATTCTAGGAGTAGCGATTCTTTCAATTGCTGGGTCATTTGCTAGGTTAACAAATAAGACAGTTCTAGATATCGCTCCCGTTCTTTTAAAGTCTTCAATAAAGTAATTAGCTTCTTCAAATGTAATACCTATTGCAGCAAAAACAACCGCAAATTTATCAGCCGTTCCAATAACATTCGCTTGTCTGGCAATTTGAGCTGCAAGTTTGGCATGGGGTAATCCGGAGCCAGAGAAAATCGGTAATTTTTGACCACGAACTAGTGTATTTAATCCATCAATCGCACTTACTCCCGTCTGAATAAATTCTTCAGGATAATTTCTTGCAACCGGATTGATAGGAGAACCATTAATATCTAATGATTTTTCTGGTATTAAAGCACCAGCTTGGTCAATTGGTCGACCCATTCCATCAAAAACACGTCCTAAAATATCAGGTGATAATCCAATTTCAATTCCGTGACCTAGAAAAACAGCTTTTGAATCTTCGATTTTTAAACCTTGACTAGATTCAAATAATTGCACTAAAGCCTTATCATCATAAGCTTCTAGAACTTTCCCTAATCGTATTTCGCCACTTGCTTGTCTTACTTCGACTAATTCATCGTATTTTACACCTAAAACATTTTCGACTAACATCAATGGCCCGACAACTTCTTTAATTGTTTTATATTCTTTAATTGCCATATTATTACTCCTTTGTTAGCGATAGAAATTCTTCAGTCATTTCGTTAAATAATTGATTGTAATGACTAATAATTTGATTTTCAGGGACATATTTAACGCGCCCTATTTTCTCTAAAATTTTCATTTCATCTATTTCCTTAAATCTAATACCTAAGCTTAGCACATCTTTTGCTTGATGATACCAAGATAAAATTAGATTTAACATTAAATATTGTTTATCAAGTGAAGTATAAGTATCAACTTCATCAAAGGCGTTTTGATGAAGAAAGTCTTCGCGAATTAATTGTGAAACTTTTAGTTTTAGACGATCACTAGCTCCTAATGAATCAATTCCTACTAAACGAACAATTTCTTGCAAGTCAGCTTCTTCATTTAAAATTGATTGTGTTTCCAAAACTTGAATTTGCCAATTACGATTAATATTTTTATTAAAACTAGAAAATAAATCATCGGCATATAAAGAATAACTCTTTAACCAATCAATTGCGGGAAAATGACGACTATAAGCTAGTGAGGCACTTAAACCCCAGAAAACTTTAACAATTCTTAAAGTTGCTTGTGAAACTGGTTCAGAAGTATCGCCTCCAGGAGGTGAAACAGCGCCAATTGCGGTTATTGCTCCTTGACGTTCGTCACTACCACAACAATTCACTAAGCCTGCTCTTTCATAAAAACTAGCAATCCTAGAACTTAAATAAGCTGGATAGCCTTCTTCGCCAGGCATTTCTTCTAATCTTGAACTCATTTCTCTTAAAGCTTCTGCCCATCGTGAAGTTGAATCAGCCATAATTGCTACTTTGTAGCCCATATCCCTAAAATATTCTGCAATTGTAATTCCTGTATAAATAGAAGCTTCTCTAGCAGCAACTGGCATATTTGAAGTATTAGCGATTAAGACTGTACGTTTCATTAAAGACTCACCGGTCTTTGGATCGTGTAATTTAGGAAATTCCATTAATACATCGGTCATTTCATTACCGCGTTCACCACAGCCAACATAAACAATTATATCTGCATCTGCCCATTTAGCTAGTTGTTGTTGAACAACAGTTTTTCCTGAACCAAAAGGCCCGGGAATAGCAGCAATTCCGCCAGATGCAATTGGAAACAAAGTGTCAATTACCCTTTGACCTGTTACCATTGAATCTTTGGGAGCAATTTTAGTTTTATATGGTCTTTTAATTCTAACCGGCCATGATTGGACTAAAGTTAAATCAATATCGCCATTGTCGGTTGCTAATACGCAAACAACTTGATCGATTGTTATATCATTAAAGTCATTAATTTTTTTAATAGTTCCATGAAGAAGTGGTGGTACCATAATCTTATGGTTGACAACATTTGTTTCAATTACTTCGCCAATAATATCGCCACCAATTACTTTATCACCTAATTTTACACTAGCTTTAAAATTCCACTTTTTCTCTCTGCTAAGTTTTGGTAAATCAATTCCAAGTGGTATTCTTGAACCAGCTTTGTCATATATTTTATTAAGCGGACGTTGAATACCATCAAAAATACCTTCGATTAAACCCGGTCCTAGTTCAACTGATAATGGTAGATCGGTAAAGTATACTGGTTCACCAGGTCCAATCCCAGCTGTTTCTTCATAAACTTGGATTGAGGCTAAATCGTTTCTTAGTTCTATAATTTCACCGATTAAACGTTTTTCACTTACTCTAACAACGTCATATACTTGAGCAGACTCCATTCCAGAGGCTACTATAAGCGGCCCAGAAACCTTAACTACGGTTCCTATTTTTTCTTTTTTCATCATCATTACTCCCCTTTAAAGATATTGACGCCAATCGCCATTTCAACATCTTTTTCAATTTTTCTTGTTCCCTTACCACTAGTTGGAAAATCAATCGGTAATAGTAAGAAAACCGGATATGCTTTGTCGGCATATTTTTCTCTTAAATCAGATAATTGCAAATCAAGATTTTCGCTTACTAAAAAGATTTCTATTCCTTCTAATATGAGTTTTTCGATTTCCTTTTCTAATTTTTCCTCTTCAATAATTAAAGCTTCAATTCCTATACTATTGAACAAGAAAACTTTTTCAGTAGTTGCGATGGCAACTATTTTTCTTTCTTCCATAATTATCCTCTAAATCAAAATCAATTTATCGCTAGCATCTCCAACACTATAATAAATTGTTCTTATATTTCTAAATTCATTGTTTTTTCTAATCATATAAGCTAAAACTGGTCCTAAACCTGAATCATCATATTCAAAATCGACTACATCTTGTGTAAAAACTAAATAAAGTTTATCTTCAATACTTTTAATATTATTATCTTCAAAGAACTGCCTAAAAGCACCGTTGTCTTTACCTAAATAATGATTTGAAAAACGATTAGCAATAACCTCTTCTTCTTTGTTAAATAATTCTAAAAAATCACTAATTTCAATTTCACCATAATTTATTAAATTTCTTTCAAGAAACTTTTCATTAAGTTTTAAATATTTTACTCTCAAAAATGTCAATATATTAGTCATGGTGATCTTTAATTTGAAATATTTTACAACAGATGAATCTATTTTTTTAAATCTTAAAAAAATCTTTTGATAATATGATTTTATAACTAACGAACTTAATTCATTCGGTTTTAAATCTTTAGTAATTTTGTTTAAACTTCTAAAGAAATCGGCTTCTTTTCCATCTAAAAAACCATAGTCTTCTTCGATAATTGCTCTATGTAAATAATCATAAGAATAGGTTTTGTTGTAAATAAAATGATGTTTGCCTTTAATGTTATATAGTTTTTCTTTATAAACTAAAATTAGATTTGTTAAATCATCATCTAAGTTAAGCATAAATAATAAATTATCTAACTCGGATTGTTTAAAATCATGAACAAGTTTTTTAAATTCTAATGCGATAATCTCATCGATTGATTTAATATCGATATTTTCACCATAGCCTTTAAGGCGCAACGCATTAAAAAGTTCTTCTTTTGAAGTTGACATTAGAAGATCATAATCATTTTTTTTATATAAAGTTGTTGATTTAGCTTTAAAAAAGCCATTAACAAAATTCTTATCCATTTCTAATCCTTAAAAATTAAATCAAGTAGTTCCTTTTCATATTTCTTTTGTAAATTTAAAACTAAATAAATAAAACTAAAGTTTAAATCAAAGTATTTACCTATCACTAAAAAACCATCCTTAATTTTTGCTGGTTGATTTGTTAATTTTAGTTGATATTTAGGGTCGTTTAATGATGCATTTAATAGATTAAGTTCAACTAGATTAGCTTTTTTATTAGTTGAAAAAGCTTTTAAGTATTTATCGTATTCCGATTTATTAACTGCAATAGTTTCATTGCCAAGCAAGTTTTCTTGTTTTATCAATGAAACAGCAAAGTCTAATAGTTTTTTTCCCTCATAAGCTTGAATAGTTTTCCAAACATTTTCAAAAACTTCTTCAATAATTGCTTGTTGTGCTCTTAAACTCGCTTGCCTTTTTTCTAACTCAAGTGAGTTTTTCTTTTGACCAACAATTGATTCCGCCCTTATTCTGGCATCTCTTAATATCTTATCGGCCTCTTTTTGTGCGTTGTTAACTATTTTATCGGAAACTATTTGTGCTTCTGTTAAAGCCTCTTCGTTGATTAAATTGGCTTTTTCTTGACCCTTATTAACGATTTTTTCGTAAATAGTTTCTGGTTTCATTTGTTTTCTCCCTATAATTAGACTGCACTCCAAATTAAAATACTGACTAAAAGCGCTAAAATTGCGTATGTTTCAACAAGGGCTGTAATAGTCATACCACGTGCTGACATTTCTGGTCTTTTAGCTGTCATTAAAATTGATGCGGCTGCAGCTTTTCCTTGATAAATAGCCGATGTTAGTCCTGCTACTCCGATAGTTGCTCCTGCGGCAAATAAAGTCCAACCTTGTTGTAATGTAATATCAGCTCCACCAGCTCCACCTAATAAGCCAATCTTTGACAAAATCAAAATAGCGATTAAAAATCCATAAATACCTTGCGTTCCAGGTAAAGCTTGTAAAATAAGTGTTCTACCAAATAAATCTGGTTTTTCAGAAATAACTCCTGCACTTGCTCGTCCAGCAACAGCTACTCCGATAGCTGATCCTGTTCCTGATAAAAATGTTGCGATTGCAGCACCTAATACTGCGATTGTAATTCCGTTCATTTATTGTTTTCCTCCTAATTATAAGTCTTTATTAGTTACTTCATTAACGTGTTTGATTTGTAATACAAATGGATCGAATAAATATCCATTTCCTTCATAAAATTTTCCGTAAAATTCAATATATTGTAGTCTTGAATCATGTACATATGCACTTAATAGCCCCATTGCAAAATTAAATACATGTCCAATAATATAAATAATAATTGCAAATATCCATCCAAATCCGCCACTTACCATTTCTGCTAGTGTATTCATAGCAAAAGCAATTACTGCAGTAGAAAGTGATAAAGCTAATATTCTTGAGTAACTTAGAATGTCAGATAAATATCCCGTAATACCGTATATACCGCCTAATCCTGAAGTTACTTTTTTAAAGATGTTTTTTTGTTCGCGGCCACTTAATATTAAAATTAATAACGCCCCGATTATTAAAAATACATAACCTATAATAGCTAATATTTGTACTCCTTGACCTTGATAACCAACTGTTACTCCTAATATTTCTAAAACGGGTTTCCAAAAGGCAAATAATAATCCTGATAAAACAAATATCCAACTAAAACCATCTGCTAAGGCGGATAAAACATCCTTTCGTTTTAAGGATAGAACTATTTTCATTATCAATCCTGAAATAATGTGTAAAACACCAATTAAAAGTGAAAATATTAAAAGTTGAATTGGTTGCTCGATTGGGTTTGTAAGAGCAATATTTAATCCCATCCTATTTAATATATCATAGCCAAAGAAACTATCAAACGCGATACCAGCAACTATTGATGTTATTCCTGATAGTCCAAAAACAACAAACATACTTCTAGTTGATCCTTTGGGTTTTTTCACCTTTAAAAATACAAAAGCACCAATTAATAGTATTAAACCATAACCAATATCACCCATCATAATTCCAAAGATTAGCCAAAACCAAATACTCATCAACGGGTTTGGATCTAATTCTCTAGCATCTGGTGGTGAGAACATATTTGTAATAGTTTCAAATGGTTGAACAAATTTGTTGTTTTTATAAGCTGTCGGCGGCGTTTCCGTTTCTAAAGGATCTCTAAACTCAACCTCATAATCAACATTTGCCTTTGTTAAGGCCTTTTTGAAGTCTTCGGTTTGATCTGTTCTAACCCAACCTGTTAAAATAATTGATTGTGAAGTTTCTTCAAAGGTAACTAATTTTTCTTCTTTAATAGTTAACATTTGATCTGCCAAAATCCTTAATTCCCCTACTTGATTTGCCAAGGTATAAAGTCTTTCTTTTAATTCGCTCTCTTCTTTTAAATTTGAAACATTTTCTTCGACTTTCGAAATTAAAAAATCTTTAAATTTTAAATCAGATAGCGGTAATTCGGTTTCTTTTAAACCGATTGAGGCCAAATCTTCATTGGTTTTAATTTCGTCTTCTAGTAAATATGCATAAGAAATTGCAATACCTGCTTCGCCTGCTTTTAATATTTCATAAATTAAATTGTTATTTTCAAAATAGTTTTTTAACTCTTCTAATTTACTTTCGATAATAAAACCATATTTAATTTTTGAGTAGTTTGTCATACTAGCGGCTTTGGTTTCAATCGATAAATCTCTAAAAGGCTCTAAGACAATTAAGTCTTGAGCAATTTTTTCGTTTTCAACTTTTAAACTAGATAATTTTAAATCAATCGCTTCAACTTCTTCTAATAATTGAATTCTTGAATCATAACTAGTAAGAAAATCTTCATATGTAACTTCTTGATAACCAAAAGCTTTTGATTTTTGCTTAAAATCTTTAAGATAATTTATTGCCTTAGAAGTTCTTTGATAAAGGTTATCTTCATAAGAAGTATCGATTTTTTGTTGTTTTTCAACATTATCGATCATCATCAAACCGTATTTTTGAAGTGTTCTTAAAGTTTTTCTTTTATCTTCTTTAAAAATAATTAAAGATGTTTTCTTAACTGGGACAATCATTTATCTATCATCCTTTCTAAGATAAACTTCACACCTTCATCTACTTTTTCTTTCACACTGTTTTTAACTCTAAGTTCGATTTCATCAAACTCTTTTTTCATTTCTTGATCAATTTCTTTTTCTCTAATTAAGGCTGCCTCGATTATTTTTGTTTCTTCTTCATTAGCGGTTTTAATTATTTTAGCAGCTTTTTCATTAGCTTTTTCAGTGCTATTTAAAATTGTTTTTTCTTTTTTTATTAATGCTTCTTTAACAAGTGTCTCAGCTTTTTGTTCAGCTTCAATTACCTTTTCTAGGGTTGACATTTCTTTTAAAGTTTTAACATTTTCTAAAGATGACATTTAATCACCTACCCTTATATTTTTACTTTGTACCGAATAATCGGTCTCCACAATCGCCTAGTCCAGGCACGATATATCCATCTTCGTTTAAGTATGAGTCTAATGCTGCTAAATAAATTGGCACATCAGGATGCGTAGTTTGCAGTTTATTTATTCCTTCTGGGCAACCAACTAAACCGACAAACTTAATTCTTTTTGCACCTTGTTTTTTTAATATTTCAATCGCTCTTGCAGCACTACCTCCTGTAGCAAGCATTGGATCTATTAATAAGACAAGTCCATTTTTTATTTCATCAGGAAATTTAGAGTAATAATCGGTTGGTTCTAAGGTTTCTTCATTTCGATACAAACCAATATGTCCAACTTTTGCAGTTGGAATAATATTAATAATTCCTTCGACCATCCCTAAACCTGCTCTTAAAATTGGCACGATTACAACCGGTTCATTTAAAACATTACAAGTTGTTAATTCAATCGGTGTAGCAACTTTTTTAGGTTTAGTCTTTAAATCTCTTGTGATTTCATAAGTAATCAGTGCACCAATTTCAGAAACTGATTCTTTAAATTCTTTTGTTGAAGTATTTTTATCTCTAATAATTGCCATCTTATGGCTAATTAATGGATGTTCAAATACAACCAACTTTGGTTTCTCATAACTTTTTTTCATAATCATTCAATAAGTCTAGACGCTTTTGATGTCTAGTTTCAAATTTAGTGTTTAAAAATTCATCTATCATTTGAATTGCCAAAGCAGTGCTAGTTGTCCGGCCACCAATTGCTATAACGTTAGCATTATTGTGTTCTTTGGCTAAATGTGCCGTATTTAAATCATAAATTAAGGCGGCTCTTACTCCTAATACTTTGTTGGCTGCAATACTAGCACCAATCCCTGTTCCACAAAAGACTATTCCTAAATCATAACCTAATTTAGTTACAGCTTCTCCAACTAAAAAACCAAACTTTGGATAGTCAACGCTATTTAAACTATCGGTTCCAAAATCCTTTACTTCATATTTTCTACTTAACAAATATTTAAGTATTGCTTCTTTTAGTTCGTAACCACCATGGTCACTGCCAATTGCTATTTTCAGGATAATTCCTCCTTTTTGTTCATATAAAATTATAACATAATTTACTCGACTTTTTCGGTAAAACTATAAACGAGGTGTTTATACCATTTTATACCTTAAATCGAAAAACAATTTCATTTATTAAGTGCGTCGGTTAATTGCTCAAAAGTAATTGTTCCTTCTCTAATTACTTTTAACTCGTTTTTAGACATATCTATGACTGTTGAGGGAATACCTCCGTATTTCCCTTCATACTCGCCATAAATGTGAAACACTTTATCACCGTATTTTTCTTTAATTTTAGTCAAACAATTTAATTCGCATTCGCCAGATTGATTGACAGAAGTTGTTCGCATTGGACCAAATTCATCAATTACATTTAAAGCAATATAGTGATTAGGAATTCTAACCGCTACGGTTGCTTCTCCAGTTTTTTTAAAGAAATCTTGGGTTGATTTTAAAATAATTGTCAATGGTCCGGGCCAAAAGCTAGTCATTAACTTTAGGGCGTCATCATTATAATGAGCGATCGGATTAATATCAACAATTTTACTAACTAAAATAGGTATCGTTTTTGATTTATCTCTTTTTTTTAATTCAAAAATATTTTTTAATCCTACATCATCATAAAGCCTAGTTGCTAATCCATAAACCGTATCGGTTGGGAAGATTATCATATCTCCATCTTTCATTTTTCATTTACCTTTCTTATTAAAGTTATTCTTTTTCTACCTGCTAAATCTTTTAACAAATAAACATGGGCGTTTTTAACGTATTTTTTAGCCATTATCATAATTTTAAAAGCTTGTTCCGGATTATGTTCTAAAACAATTATTCCGTTTGGGCTTAAAAATTTATCGGCATCTTTTATAATTCCTTCGATTATATCCAACCCTTCAGCACCACCATATAATGCTATTTCTGGTTCAAATTCTACAACTCGGTCAATCAAATAATTTTTGGTTAGATAAGGGGGATTTGATACTATAAGATCAAAAACTTCATCCGGCTTAATTTTTGAATAAAGTGAACCTTCTCGAAACTCTATATTTGCTTCATTTAACTCTGCATTTGCTATTGCAACTTCCAAGGCCCCAGCACTAATATCAGTTGCTAATATATCGTAATTTTTTTCTTTATTTAAGGTAATTCCAATAATTCCACTACCAGTTCCGATTTCTAATACTTTTAATTGATTGGGAAGTTTTTTAATTATTAAATCTACTAAAGTTTCCGTTTCTGGTCTTGGTATTAAAACATTTTCATTTAAAAGGAATTTTCTTCCATAAAAATAAGTTTGACCTAAAAGGTACTGGATAGGTTCCGAATAATCGATATAATGATAAATAATATTAATAAAATATCTTGCTTTTTCTTCTTCAACTTCATCGTCAAAATATAGGTATATTTCGTTTTGTTGTTTATCAAGAATATAAGCTAGAGTTAATTTTGCAATTTCTGGTTCTTCTAATTCGTCTTCTAAAATATCTACACCTAAGTAGTATAAATCTTTATATGTCATTTTTCGCCGATTAATTGTTGTTTTTGCATCTCGTTGATTAATGGTTCGATAATTAAATCTAAATTTCCTTCAACAACTTGATCAAGACGTTGTAAAGTCAGACCGATTCTATGATCGGTAACGCGATTTTGGGGATAGTTATACGTTCTAATTTTTTCAGCTCGATCACCTGATTTAACTAATGAACGTCGCAGTTTAGCTTCTTCGGTATCTTTTTCTTGTAAAATTTTATCATAAACTCTAGCATTTAAAATTTTAAAAGCTTGAGCTTTGTTTTCGTGTTGGCTCTTACCATCTTGACATTGAACAACAGTATTCGTCGGAAGATGAGTAAGTCTAACTGCTGATTTGGTAGTGTTAACTGATTGTCCACCTGGACCACTTGAGTTATAAATATCTACTCTTATATCATCCCAGTTTAAATTAACTTCAAGTTCTTCAACTTCTGGCATAATTAAAACCGTGGCTGTTGAAGTTTGGATTCTGCCTTGAGATTCTGTTTCAGGAACTCTTTGTACGCGGTGAACTCCTGATTCATATTTTAAAAATGAATAAACTTTTTTCCCGGTAATAATAAATTCAATTGAAGTATAACCGCCTTGTGTTCCTAAAGATGCGTTGGCAATTTCGATTTTCCAATTTTTTTCTTCGGCATATTTTGAATACATTCTAAACAAATCTCCAGCAAAAATATTTCCCTCGTCTCCACCAGCAGCACCCTTGATTTCAACGATAACGTTTTTTTCATCGTTTGGATCTTTTGGTAGTAACAATATTTTTAACTTATCATTTAGTTTTTCGACTTCTTCTGATAAATTTTCTAAATCCAATTTAGCGAGTGCTATCAATTCCAAATCAGATTCTTCTAAAATAATCGTTTTTAATGATTTAATTTCAGCTTTTTTAACCTTAAAAAGACGATATGTTTCAACTATATCGCTTAAATCACTAACCTCTTTCATTATTTTTGTCATTTCTTTAACGTCTTTAATTCCTGCAATTAATTGTTCTTGAAGTTCATCATAACGTTTTTCTATTAATTCTAATCTATCTAACATAATTAGTCACCTTACATATATTAGCACTTTTAATCTTTTTTTTCCATTATAAAGAAAAAATGGGTATTACCCATTTTATTCTTCTCTTTCTTTATCTATTTGATTAAAATCAGAAGTACTAAGTCTAAAACGATAAAGTAGATCGCTTCCGGATAGCCCTTGTCGGTTTTTAGCAACATTAATTTCAATTCTACTAACCGGATTTTCTTCATCATCGGTTTCACGTTTTTCTTTGTCATATAAATCAGGTCGATGCATTAATAATACAATATCAGCATCTTGTTCTATTGCCCCTGATTCTCTTAAGTGAAAGAGCATTGGCTTTTTCTCTTCACCGCTTTTAGTTTCAACACTTCTAGATAATTGTGAAAGGGCTAAGACAGGAACTTTTAATTCTTTAGCCATTAGTTTTAAACCTCTAGAAACTTTTGAAACCGCTTCTTGACGGTTTGAACTTTTTTCGCTTGAATCTAATAGCTGTAAATAATCAATAATTACAAAATCAAGTTTATTTTCTTGCTTTAACTTACGACACTTTGCGCGGACATCTTGAACAGTTGAAGCGGCTGAATCATCGAAAAAAATCGGCATTCTTTTTAATGCTTCTGATGCGGTATTAACTCTAGCCCACTCTTCCGGTTTTAATTGTCCTGTAATTAATTTATAGGAGTTAATGCCGGATAATTTAGCAATCATTCTTGAAACAATTTGATCGTTGCTCATTTCAAGCGAGAAGATGGCAACTGAAACATCGTCACCCTTAGGATTTCTTTTAGCAATATTTAACGCTAAGTTAATTGCAAAAGCTGATTTACCTACACTTGGTCTTGCGGCAAGAATAATAAATTCTTCTTC